>JAJYGE010000076.1 GCA_021785155.1 Planctomycetota bacterium | reverse complement strand
CGCGCGAAGGTGAAACGCCACCGGTACTACGGTGGGTTGCTGTTTTCTCCAGTCGCATTCGTCCCATAACGACACCCGTTCTGAACTTATGCGCAAGCGCTTACCAATCCATGAATTTGACGGGCATCCATACCCTCTTGCTGTATCACACTCAACCAACTATGCGCCGGCTACGCACCGGAAAAAGCTGGCCTGAAACCGGCGTTACGTAACGCCTGGCTTATTTTTCGGCTCAAAGCTTTCTTTCGCCTCCTTTATTGTCGGATATATGCGAAAGAGTTTATTAAGTTTTGTGATAACAAAAACTTCAAATATCTGCGAATGGATATTGCACAGCCGCAATTGTCCATCGTGATTGCGAACTTTATTATTCACGGTAATGAGGGTACCCAATGCCGCCGACGAAAGATGATCAACCCCGGCAAATGAAATGATGACCTTGGGACGGTGCTCGCTTTCAATCAATGCCACAAGCTGATCTCCGATTTCAGCGATATTCGCTTCATCAAGGATTTTCCGGTGGGTAAACTCCACCAGAACAATATCACCATCATGGGTGATTTTCAGCTTTGCCGCATCTTGAAGCATGCTTGACTCCATAACCGCCTGGCGAAGGAACCTATCCCGCCGGGCAGTTTGTCAACGTACCTGTATTCATCATACGCTCCCATGACCTTCTGTCAATGTATTGGTCAGAGTTTTTCCCCGCAAGATACCGGGGTGAGGCACTATTTTCAGGATGGTCCCAAATTCCCGCCATGCCATGCAAGTAATTGATTCTCAATGCCCTGGCAGACCCAGTACATCGCGCATGGTATACCGCCCCGGCTTTTTCCCGACCACATACTCCGCCGCCCGTAATGCGCCCCGCGCGAATGTGTCACGCGTGCTGGCGGTGTGCTTGACTTCAATGCGTTCACCTTGGGCTGCAAAATATACCGTGTGTTCTCCCACCACATCACCCATGCGCACAGCGTGCATGCCTATCGTACCGGCTTTGCGCAGCGTATCGCCGCCATGTCGGCCATGTACCAGCGTGCTGTCGATGTCACGACCGGTCGCCTCGCAGATCGCCTGGGCTAATAATAGCGCGGTACCGGAGGGGGAATCTTTTTTCTGATTATGATGAGCTTCAACAATTTCAATATCATAAGCGTCGCCCAGTTGCCGCGCGCACTGCGCAACTGTTGCCAGCAGCACATTGACTCCCACACTGGTATTGGCGGCCTGCAAAATGGGAATGCTTTTTGCAGCCTCGTCAATCAATGCGTGATCCGCAGCATTCAGGCCGGTGGTACCTATGACCATGGCTGTTTTCCGCTTGACACAAGAAGCAATCATCGCACGGGTGGCAACCGGGGCGGAAAAATCAATCAACACATCCACACCCGCGGGCAGTTCGGATTGCACGCCCGGCGCGGTTTCTGAAGACCCCGGCGGCAGACGGTCAATGGCGGCAACAAGTCGGAATTGCTCCGGTGATTCCGCCGCCAAAGCGGAAATCCTGGATCCCATCCGGCCCAGTGCGCCGCATATCGCCAGTGCTACAGGTTTGTTCGTCATGTTGCTTTCCCGGTGGCCATCATAAAATTATCACTTCCAGCGGTCTGTCACACGCGCCAATGCGGGTTGACGAAGCACTAGCTTATCCGGCTCATTGCCGCTTGAAAACTGTCACAAATCCGCCGTCACAGCGCTGCTCGGCGCTCTCCGCCGTCGGAAGCTGGTATTCCCTTCGCATATTCCGCCATTGATCACCGGGTCCAGTTCGCAAAAAGTCTTCCACGGCACGGAGATTTTCATTGGGATCAATACTGCACGTGCTATAAGCCAGAATACCGTCCGGCTTCAGCGATGCCGCCGCGTCGCCCAGCAGCCGGGTTTGCAGTTCCCGCACGCTGTTCGGATCAAACAGGGGCCAGCGCCACCGAACCTGCAGCCGCCGGCCCATTACACCGGTATTGGAACACGGAGCATCCACCAGAACGGCGTCAAACAAGGCCGGCTTATGCTCATGCAAAGCCTGCAAATCCATCGTGCGGATATTGCCCACACCCGCCGCCGCGGCGCGGCGATCAATGGCCGCTAATTTATCCGCCGCAATATCACATGCGATAATCCGGGCCGTTGGAAGGCAGCCGGCCAATTGGATGGTTTTGGTGCCCAATCCGGCGCACAGATCAAGAATATAGGGTGCCTCCCGCCGTGGCTTTTCGGCCTGTAGTACCGCCGCCAGGGCGCGAACCGCGCGCCCTGCCGTGGGATCCTGCGGAGATAATGTTCCCTTGGCTATGAGATTTTCAATGGTTGAATTCCATCCGCCGGATGCCACAAAGTAATTTGGAGCCTTGTGCGGCAGAATTCCCGCTTCCGGCGGTGGAACGAAATCCGTTTGATCACAGCGCAGGATAATGGCGGGCGGCACGTTGTCGGAAATCAGCACCAACCGGGCCTTTTCCGCACCGATCCATTGGATCATCGCAGTTACCAATTCGCGCGGATGGCTGGTGGTTACCGCCAGGTGATCAATATACTGGCGCTGCGGATGGGGGAATAACGCACGGCAAAATTTCACCTGCCGCCGACCATCCAGTGGAAAGGCCATGGCATCAGGCCCCCGCAATGGTTCCACAACACCGCCGAGCCGTTGAATATTGCGTAATACCGCATTGACAAACGATGCCGCCCGAACCGCTCCAAGCTGTTTTACGAGTTCCACACTCGTGTCGATGGCGGCATGGTCGGCGATTCCCTGCGCCACAATTAATTGATACACCCCTATTCGCACAACCGCCATGACATCCGGTTCAATATGAGCCAATGGCGTTTTGGAAACCGCGTGGATCAATGCATCAAGCGTGAGTCGGCGACGAATCACGCCACAGATCAACTCAAATGCCAACGCCCGATCACGCGGTGCCAGAGCCTGCCATTCCGGGGAATCGCGTGCTTCAATCCGTGGTGGATCGTGTATTTCCGTCCAGGTGGAAATAATACGCACCGCCAATAAACGAGGGTCGTGGTTCATCATACTGATGATAGCAGAAGTATTTTTTTTACCCCGGAAACCACCAAGCCAGAGGGCATCAAAGCATCTGGCCGCTGTGAGCGGACTGAATATCCCGATGCGTGACGCTTTACGCGGCACCGCTGTTGCGCCCTGATAAATTGTGGTGCCGATTGTCTCGTCGCGTCATTCGCCGCCCCAACAAAATTTGCCATCCTCGCGGTGCCTTCGCCCAAGCTTCCGGGGTGTGCCCGTTTTTGTCGGGAAGTGAAAATATGGCATAATAGAGGGCGTTCCGGCAGGAAAGCCGGTGTTTTCAGGAGACAGACCATGGAAGGGCTGCGACAAACGG
>JAJYGE010000237.1 GCA_021785155.1 Planctomycetota bacterium | reverse complement strand
GCTTTACGCTCTGTTACAAGTCGGCAATACATTGAATCGGACAGATCTGAGCGCGGATTCCCCGAAAATCAAACCGGCGCTTAAATGGCTGGAGGAACTGACACCCAAAAGCACGTATGTAGCATCGCTGCAGATCAGTGCCATTACCGAAAGCCCGACCAATTCACCTCTTTACTTCAAGGCCCTGCATAGAGCGGATAAATATCTGATCGATTCGCAGCATTCTGATGGTGCGTACCACTATGTTTGGGATGGTGTAAAGCCCCACGAGGTTATGCCGGGCAACTGGGATAATTCCAACAGTCAATATGGGTTGCTTGGGGTATGGGCTGCGGCGCTGGCCGGATTTTCACCGTCGGAAAATTATTGGATACGCTGTGAGAAGCATTGGCGAAAATGGCAAAACGCCGATGGCGGGTGGTGCTACCAGGGTCACGGCAGTTCGACCCGATCCATGACCGCCGCCGGTCTGGCAAGCTTATATGTTGTCGATCAATATCGGCATACCGGGGTACACCTGAATCCGCATAATGACAAGAATATTCTGGATGGGTTGCGTTGGCTCGGGGCGCACATTCAAACGCAAGAAAATCTTTATTATCTTTACGGATTAGAACGCGTGGGCCTGGCCAGCGGACTGCGGCATATCGGAACATTTAACTGGTACACAATGGGTGCCAAAACCATTATGAAAATTCAAGACAAAGCCAATGGTTCCTGGCCAGGCAATGTTCTCGGTGCTCCGTCGGTAGTCGTCCCAACGAGCTATGCGCTGTTGTTTCTTACCCGCGGCCTAAATCCCATTATCTTCAATAAGCTGCAATACAATGGCCCATGGAATGCCCGCCCCCGCGATGATTACAATGTTACACAATGGCTTAGCACCACGTTTGAGCAACAGATTAACTGGCAGAGCGTCAATGTGGAATCTGATCCGCGCACCTGGCTTGATGCGCCGGTTCTGCTTATTACCGGCCACGGCAACCCGCACTTTACAACCGGTGATATTGCAAAATTCAAATGGTTTATGAATCATGGAGGGTTTATTTTCTCCAGCGCGGATGGCAACAGCAGATCCTTCACTCGCGCAATCCAGAGAGCCGCCTCTGCCGCAACAGATCATATGCTTAAAATGCGAACACTATCTCCCTCAAACTGGCTTTATCATGTGCAATATCAACTGCCGGCAAAAATGGATTTAATGGGCCTTTCCAACGGCATCCGCGTAAGCTGGGTACATAGTCCGCTGGATGTCGGAGCGAGGTGGGAAAGCCTTAGCACCGATTTTCACCCGAATGCTTTCCGGCTTGCCGCGAACGTCTATTTCTACGCCACCAGCAAGCATCGGTTGGTGCGGCATTTGAATCCAAGGAGTCCAAAATTTAAAATCACTCGTCAACTCCGCAATATAAATGTCTCATATATCCGTCACGCTGGAGAATGGAATCCAGAGCCGGAAGCCTTTAAAGCATTCGCTGATTACGCCGCAATCCATGGATTAAAATTCTCCATTCGCACGGCCACGCTGAAAACAATGGCGGAAAAAAAGCCCCTGATCGCATATATGTCGGCCATGCGGCCATTTGATCCCTCCTGGCGCACCGAGCATGATATCCGGAATTTCCTGGATGCGGGCGGCACACTGATTATCGAATCACCCAATGCCAACAAAAACGTTTCCCATTCGGTTCGTTCTATGATTGCCCAATTGTATCCCCTGGCGACGATGGGACAAATTCCACAATCAAGTCGCATTTTCACTGGGGTGATTCCCAATAGTGTGGCGCTTCCCAAAGCGCAATATCGCGTATTTTTTCTGCGACGTCACGGTTTTTTAGACAAGCCCGTGCTTTATGGCCTGCGCCGCCATGGGCGATGGATGATTATTTATAGCCCCTATAATATAGCAACGGGACTGACCGGGACTCACGCCTGGGGAATCATGGGTTATAGCCCGGCCACAGCCCGGCCATTAATGCTCAATATGATGCTGTATGGCTCACAAAAGCGAAAGCCATAGCATCCTATGCACTGTTCGCGTTACACTTGTTTATTATGAATGTACCGAAACATACTCTTGATCTGTTTCTTGACCCCGGTAATCGTCGGGCCTTCTCATCGCATGACCGCCACTGGGAATCCAATCACTATGTATATCCGGTGGTTTCCCGTCGCAGCGGCGGAATCAGCATTGGTGTAAATCTGAATCCTGACAAAATCTGTAATTTTGATTGCATTTATTGTTGCGTGAATCGGCGAATCGCGGGTGGACCGTCGGCGGTTGATTTGGCTGCTTTGCAATCCGAACTTACACACATGCTGCAAATGGTGCAAAGCGGAAATATTTATACTATTGAACCCTTTGCCGGCATCGGTCCTGAACTACGGCGCCTCAATGACATTGCGTTCTCCGGCGATGGCGAACCCACCACCTGCCCGCAATTTTTTGAGGCCTGCCAACTTGCGGCTGAGATTCTCCGAACGCACCAGCTTCCGGAGGTAAAAATCGTCATCATCACCAACGCCACGATGCTGCACCGCCCCGCCATTCAAGAGTCATTGGCGTTTCTGGACAGACATAACGGGGAAATCTGGGCAAAGCTCGATGCCGGTACCGAGGCGTATTACCAGCAGGTGGATCGCTCCAAAATTCCATTCAAACGGGTACTTGATAATATCACCACCTGTGCCCGCCAGCGCCCGCTGGTAATTCAGACGTTGCTAATGAAGGTTCATGATCAACCGCCGGGAAAAGCTGAAATAGATGCCTATATTCAACGACTCACTGATATTCGCCGCGCAGGCGGCAATATCAAATTAATCCAACTTTACACACTGGCCCGCCACACCACAGAAGCTTACGCAACGGCATTGCCGCCAACGGCATTGGTAGCAATAGGAACGGAAATTGGAACAGCGCTGCCGGAAATAGCGGTTCATGTATTCCCCTGACCCCGCACCGGACAGGCTTGGGAATTCAAGGCAATATTTATTTGTTGCCATGGCCCGCCGCAGCAGGTGCGTTGGGGCAACCCGCAGGTTTACACGCGTTGCACATATACGCGTTGGATTGGCACAATTGTTGTTGATGTTTACCACGGGTCTGGCAGTAGTCGCAACGATATTGATTCTCGTCGCAATCGGTGATGCGCTTAATGATTACCTGCGCTATTTTTTCATCCAGCCCCAGAGGCTGAGTAACGTGGAAGCTGACCTTTGGATGGTGTTTTGCCGCCTCGGCAACCATGCGGGGAATATCGGTGGTACTGTGTCGGCCCGGCGATAAAAAATATGGATGTACAACGACGCGCGTGGCACCTTGCGCAACGCACGCGGAAAAAGCGTCAGCAATGCTTGGCGCGGCCAATTCCATATGCGCGGGTTCTACAATTTGCTTCCCGCTGACACGCCGAAAGAGTTGGGCAACGTCATTAAGCATATCATTAGCGGACGCCAAACGACTGCCGTGATCCACCAGTATGATTCCCAGCGTGTCGGTCTGAAATGTCTGGGTCATGCATCTTTCTCCATTGAGCACATTCAACGCTGGTATTGTAGCATGGGTTTTTATCTGTGTGACTGTATCGGCATCTGTCAGGCATGGCATTATCGGAACTGCCATTTATGGGACAACATTCCGCCAGAACTATCCGGATTTTTCTCATGAAATCATGGCGTGGTGCCGATGAAAGACCTACGCTCACATCTACGTGAACCGAAAAATTCAAGTCGTGCTTTTGAGGAGAGTGTAAGATGATTAACGTAGAGGTATTAAAGAGAATTGTACCAACCATTGCACCGGCCATGACCGCATGGGCCGAAGCGATGGAACGTCGCGCAATGGAAAATGGTGTTGCTCTGGATTCATTACAATGGCGTGATGCGTTACGCGTGGGCGTGAAGCGTCCGGAAAAGGTGCGCATTATGTATGTAGATGAATTGCCGAATCCCAATACCGAACTGACGCTTCTTGCGAACGAAATTGGCATTCTTACAAGCAAGACTGAAAGCATAACGTTCGGTTACGGCATATATATCAGGAATAATTTGCCCGATAGCAAACGTCGACTGATTCATCAATTGGTCCATTGCTGCCAATTTGAACGGTTAGGCGAGATGCGAAAATTTATTCGTGAATACGTACAATGCTGTCTGGACTTCGGTTATGCCCACTCACCATATGAATTGGAGGCTGAAGCTCGTACACAGGAAGTTCTGGCGGATTTCCACGCAGATATGAAACCCTGCCAATCCGGAATGTAAAGTAGGCCACAAAAACCTCTTTAGCGCCTATAATGGGGTGCGAAGAAGAGGTGGTGTTATGCACTGGCAACAGCCGATCCCGAAAGAATATATGCAGATTCCGCACGAGGAATTGCTGGCGAGAATCACGCTGCGCAAAGCTCAAATGGGCCGCCGCCTGGTGATTCTGGGGCATCATTATCAGCAGGATGATGTAGTGCGTTTCGCTGATTTTCTGGGTGATTCCTTCCAATTATCGCGCGAGGCGGCCAAAGTAAGTGAAGCTGAATTTGTTATTTTCTGCGGCGTACATTTCATGGCGGAATCCGCGGATGTTTTAACCGCCCCGCACCAAAAGGTAATTCTGCCGGATATGGGGGCAGGCTGCTCTATGGCGGATATGGCCCAAATTGATGACGTTCAAGATGCATGGGAGGCCATCAGCTCGGCATGCGATGCGGATGCGGATTTTAAGCTTGTACCAATTACCTATATGAATTCCACAGCCGCCGTTAAAAGTTTTGTGGGCGAACATGATGGTGCCGTTTGCACAAGCAGCAATTGTGACAGAATTCTGAGTTGGGCCTTGGCTGGGCAAAAGCCGACGGATCCACCGCACACCAAAATTATTTTTTTCCCCGACCAACACCTGGGCCGCAACACGGCCTACAAAATGGGATACCCATTAGAATCCATGGTGGTGTGGGATTATCGGCAGCCCAATGGCGGATTAACCGACGGGCAGATTCGTAAAGCGGCATTTATTCTCTGGAAAGGCCATTGCAGCGTGCATCAGCTCTTCCGCCCGGAACATGTGGACGACATTCGCCAGCGGCTGCCCGGCGTGAAAGTGCTGGTACATCCGGAATGCCGATGGGAAGTTGTTCAAAAGGCCGATCTGGTTGGATCCACCGATTTTATCGGCAAGCAGATTGCAACTGCGCCAGCGGGAAGCAAATGGGCGGTGGGCACGGAAGTTCACATGGTGCAGCGCCTGGCCAAGGCACATCCAGAACAGACCATTTTGGTACTTTCCGATTGCCAATGTTTGTGCACCACCATGTACCGCATTGATCCACCGCACTTGCTTTATATTCTTGATAATCTCGCCGTGGGCAAAATCCTTAATCAAATCCAAGTTGATCCTTTTGACGCCTATTGGTCGCGCGTCAGTTTGCAGCGGATGTTAGATATTACAGCCAGCAAGGCTGTATCGCCGCCGCCGGAACCCAAACCGGTACGCCCGGCGCAATCAGCGCCATTGCGCGTCCTGCCGATAGATGCCGTAACTTCCTGACTTTTGATACCTTCATCGCTACAATCACCCATGGGTCCCAATGCACGGATAATCAGGAGAATCAATGCGTACAGTTTATACAATCGCCATAGCCGCAGTTATGACGGCGTGCGGCCATGTTGCGGCAGCGGACTTAACGTCTCAAGCTTCGACCCGCAATGCCTATATTTCCGGATACGTTTCCGCCATTCTGCAAATGAAATTCCATCTGCAACATATACCGGTGCAGGTTGATGGCGGAAAAGTAAGCATTGGCGATGTGCCGGTGGAAGAAGAAAACGCCATAAGTCATGCCGTGCGAAAGATACAAGGCGTCAGAACCGTGCAATTCACGCAACCACCGGCGGCCCAATCCGATTCTTCGCAAGAGGCCCTGTCGCAGAAAAATCTCGGCATCACGCCAATACCTCAGCAATTCCCGAATTCCACGGCCGGGAAGTATTCCATCGGGTTGAATACCAAGGATATGGAGCGGGCCGGCATATATCATCTCCCCGACGGCTTTCTGCCGCCGGGAAGATTGTTTCAACCGCTGATCGCCGATCCAAAGTGGCCGGCATTCAGCGTGGCATACACGTATTACTCCCCCTATCATCCCAACGGGCTGAAGGATGTTATTCCCGTGAGCATCGGTGACACCATACCGTTTGAACGCGGTAGCTGGCCCGATCACTGGCAGTGGGAAGCGGGTATGCAGGCCGACGCGTTCGCCTATTTTAATATGGACACCGTGCACAGCGACCTGCAAAATACCGACTTTATGGTCGGCGGATATTTTGCCGCGCGGCATCGCAATTTTTCCCTTCTTGTCCGTTATTACCACCAAAGCTCGCACCTGGGCGATGAATTTTTAATTGCTAATCCGGCGTATTACTACGGACTGCGGCAAAAAATAAGTTATGAAGAACTCAACGCCATCGCTTCATTTGATTTATTGCACCGAACGGTTCGTTTCTATGCCGGAGCGGGGTATCTTGTTGATGTGGCACCGGCTGGTCTTGGTCACTGGCGGTTTCACTATGGCGCGGAGTATCACGGCGCGCCATTCTTTCATAAAGGCACTTGCTTCGTATCACCAGTGGCCGGCATTGATTTCAAAAATTGGAGCGAAAACAATTATGACACGGATATTTCAGCGGTTGGGGGAATCCAGTTAACCAATGGAAAGCCGGATAGTTCCAAACTGCAACTCCTGCTGGAATTTTACCGGGGCCACTCGCCTTATGGACAGTTTTATGTCGATAAAATTCAATACTTTGGCCTGGGCATACATTTTTATTTCTGATGCTGCCGCGAAGGCTGCGCCGGCCAAACAATATGCGGTGCAAACCGATGCCTACTGGGCGTTGCCGGTGAAAGCAAATGCCTCCATGCCTGGTTCAGCGCGTCCAGTGGTGATTAATTCAGCCATGAACTTGCCAGCCAGCGGTGCCAGGCCAATGCCAATTTTGAAATGACCCGCGCACACAAACGCGTTATCAAAAGCGGGAGATTTCCCCATCACCGGGCGATGTTTGGGACCGGTGGGCCGCAAACCGGCCCAAACGCGCTCCACCGCAGCAGCTTTAAGTGCCGGTGCAATTTGGGTAGCACCCTGCAGCAGAAATTGAACTCCTTCTGCGGTGTTCGTCGTATCAAAGCCGGCCTCCGGTTCCGTGGTGGACCCAACGAGTATCCGCCCGTCCTGCCAAGGCACCAGGAATATCATGCCGTTTTTGACAATATGCGTGAGAACTTCCTTGCGCACGCGCAACAGCAGGGCTTGCCCTTTTACCGGGGTAATCGGCGGTGAAAGCTCACGCTGGCAGGTAATTGTCGGCAGGCCGATCCCCGCACACAGGACAAAGTTCTCCGCCAAAAACTTTTGACCTCCCGCATGTGCCGCCACCGCGCGGGTGGAATCAGATTCCAGGTGATCTATTCGCACGCCTTCCACAATCCGCACACCACATCGGATACATGCGGTTATTAGTGCCTCCAGCAATTGATCCACATTTACCTGCCCGGACCACCGGCACAGGTGTGCTCCGTGCGGCGCGTCGGAAATGTGCGGCTCATATTGCCGAATTTGCGTGCCGGTCAGCAGTTCCATTACCGGCTTGTCACCTAATGCAGGCCAAGATGTGTTGGCCGCATCACATTGTTCAGTTGCCGTGCGGAACGCTTCGGTGGAATTCAGCAATTCAACTTTTCCGCGCCGCTGATAATGCACATGCAGGCCCGATGCCGCCTGAAGCGATTGAATAAAATCTTCGTAGCCCCATAAACTTTGACGATGCAATTGCTGCAAGGCACCGCCCCGGGCCATTGGAGGTGGCCACAGCGCTCCCAACGCCGCACGACTGGCGGCCTGGCCACAGCGTCCGTGCTCCAGCACGGTTACAGAAACACCGCGCTGCGCCAACTGCCAAGCCGTTGTCAGACCAATAATCCCACCACCGATAACCAGCACATCGCTTGAACCATCCATTATTCTACTGCTCCTGCGTTACTTGTTTTTTCAGTTCATGCCCGTGGCATAAATCTGGCCCAGCAACTTTACATCGTGGCTGATCCAACGGCTAGGCTTCCGGCTTTTCATCGGCATTTAATGAGGCAGATGGAACAGCGGAATTGATTTCCGGCATGTCGTAATCGCCTTCGTAATTGAGCCAGAATTGCAAGGCTCTCCGGATCGTTTCGGCGTCAATTTTGCCATCCATGGGAATATAAAGTCCGGCCTCTCTCGGGCGATATTTATGGTACGTTACCAGAGCCGCAATTTCTTCGACCGGAAAGCCGCCAGCGATCGGGTAATTGGACAACTGCGCGTTACAGACCGTCATCCAACTCGAAACCCATTGAGCACCGTCGACATCTTGCACCTCGGGCAAAGATACAATCCAATGCGGATCGGCAACAAATGGGGCAATCCAATTTTCGGTTTTGCCACGCTGAATAATGAGATATTTCCACTTGTCCATATTATGGACTTCCGTGAGCTTCCCGTTATTTAATTTATCCGCCTGATCCAGTTTGCGCTTATGCGTTGCGGCCAAGCGAAAATCCATGCACGAAGCCGCTTCACGAATCCGTTGTTCCTGATTATCAAACCACCCCATTCGCGCACCGTTGGAATCGGAAAGAAAACCGATGGCGGAGTTGATCTGCTGCCGGTACTCAAGCATGGAAATGCTGCCGTCGCAGGGTGATGGACATTTGCCAAGTTCTTTATAAGCGCACGGCGTACCATTGGGCGCCTGGCGCAGAATCTCGTAATACCGGCACAAATCAAACAAATCTTCCATTGATTCCATAATTTCCCGGGCCTTCCGCCGGGTAAGCAACGGCCCAACATTGGCGTTTGGTGGCTCGGCAAGCGTATTGGAAATCTGGAAGCGCGGAAAGTCCATTTCGGGATTCAGGGTTACAAACCACGCCGGTTTCCATGCCAGCATTGCGGCATAACGATTGGGAAATAAGGTTCTTACCGTGCGGTAATACCACCAGCTTGCCGCAAAGGCGCTGCCAACACGGCGAAAACGGATGGTGTCGGCAATTTCCGCGTAATTAACCCGCTTTTTCGCCGCGGTTTGGTTAGAAATGCGATTTTTAAGTGCGTTGCGTAAATTGGCTGTGGTTGCCGCGACAATCGGCGTGCCATCCGCCGCAAAACAGGCATAAACCGCCGGTTTTGCGGGAACGCCGGCAAAGCCATCCACCGCGGACCTGCTTGACGATGATAGAGAAATGTCGGCAGAGCGGTGGTCGGCATCAAGTAAATTTTCGGTCGGATTCTCCAATGGACTTCTGTTGACGATTTGGCTAACAGTGGTTCTGTCCGGCAAAAGATCATCGATTTTTTCATTCACATCAGACATGGTTGCGCTCTGAGATTTCCAGGCGATTCGGCTTTATACCGGCATGCCTGTAATCACAGCCTCAAATACCAGCGTGCCATTGCATATACCCTGACAATTGGCGATGATCCGGCGGCGCGAAATATCCGCCGCCTGGGCAATTAAATACAGTGAACTCGGGGGTACAACCGTTCCCCGGAATCGCACGTTATCCGCTTTGGCAAACCCCATGAACTGAATTTCAGGAATGGTTTTGCGGGCCATAAAGGAACACAACTGAGCCGCCGCCTCCACCATCATTACGCCAGGCATTAAGGGCCGACCGGGAATGTGCCCGCGTGACCAGAACTCGTTTTCACTGAGATGCTTAACACCGATGACGGTCCTGGCGGGATAATCAATATGAATAATCGCTGAAAGTTGTTCCATCTCAAAGCGCTGCGGATTAATTTTACGGATTTCCTCGAGAGAGAACTCTTCTTTATGCAAATCAAGCTGGCTTAAATCATAGAGTAGCGATGGGGCCATGTGATTACAGTTTCCTTTCTTGATCCATAAGCCAAGCCGACCGCCAGCCCGCCATGAAATTGTTTTCCGCTTTCGGCACCAAGTCTTCCGCGCACAACCTGAAAATAAGCCAAAACGCGGATTTACCGGTTCATCAGGCTAATTCCAGAATGACACAGCGGATGTTATAGACGTGACCGGCCTTCCCGGCAAGCTCCGCGATCACTTTTCTTGCAAAGAATTTGAAAAGTGGTACAGTGTTTGTTGACAGGTGTTCGCCGGTGTAGGCGAATGAAAAGGGAAGGCGGTTAAAATCCGCCGCGGACGCGCCGCTGTAAAGGGCAATATTTACGTAAAGTCACTGGAAATGGTTCAACCGGCTCTCGCCGGGCCAAGCGGTCTTAAATATCAACACACCGCGTGAATCAGTAATCCGGGAAGATTATTACGTCAGCAAGCCCTGAGCCAGAAGACCTGCCTGTTGAATGTATGCCGGTCCTCGCGAGATGGGACACCGGGCGCTGTATGTACGATTTTGAATTCATGGCATTGGTTAATTGCTGACGCATCCGCGCCGGCATGGTCAATTTTTCCCGCAACAGTAGCGGAAAAAAAAGGGCTGTCGCTCCGCCATGGTTTTCAATATTCACACCAGCGGATACCGGTATTCCTGGGACATGGCATTGTGTTTTTCAAGTATCGACTTGCCGGGTCGCGCCGCAAGCCACGGAGAGGTTTTCCTATGAAGGGTTTTATTTTCGCAACTGGAGTTTTATTGTCCGCAGGCATCTTTGCGGCCGGAACACCGGCGGCATACGCAGGAACGACTTACGGCTACGCTAATACAGTGCTGGCCCCTGAAAGCACCAGCGGCGGTTATTCAACCACTGGCTGGCTTGGCCAACTTGGAAGCAATGCCGGTCCTGCCTTCTCTACCCCCACCACCGGTCAAACCGGCAGTGGGAACTATTATCTTACGCCCTTTGAACCAGCATACGACAGCACTAATCTGGCGAAAATTAACGCCGGAGCAACGCTGGTATTGGCTTTTAATGGCTTCAGTGCTTCCACGCTCGCGACCGTCAACAACGGCTTTACACTTGGCATTCACGCCGGCGTTGGGATTGAAGACACAACCGCGAATTCCAGCAACAGCTATAACGGTAACGGTGTTGCCGCTGATCCGGCGGCGACTTTCAACTCGCGCGTTTCGTACCTTGCGATTGGAGATGGGACGAAATGGGTCTGGTATGCTGGCGAAACATTGAATTCCTCTGGAACCACTGTTATCAGCACGCAATGGACAGCTTCTTCCACGGCAACCCCGACCCTCACGAACGCGACTTCCTCCGGTGCCGCGCTGATGACATTCAATGATCCATCCGCTTATTACGGCGTAGTCAGCGGCGACAGCAGCAGTCCGTACTATGTCGCTCCAGATGGCGGAAATAATACGGTTACCCCCGCAAGTGGAACACCACTTTCTGATCCGGCGCAAGCTTTTACCGGAACACTCAATGCCTTTAACGGCGAGAATTACAGTCAGGTTATGGCTACCCTCAGTGGTTCAGCCGGGGGGGATTGGTTCAATCTTTCCACTACTGGCCTTCCCCAGGTGTCAGAGGTTGCGTTTGTAGCTCCCTCCGGCCCGAATTCCATGTATATTCAGGCCGTGGTCGGGGTGGTCCCGGAACCGGCAACACTGGCCATGTTCCTTTCGGGCATCACACTGCTGCCGCTATTGCGCCGCCGGAGGAAATTTAGCCTGCGATAATCGCCATGATCCGGCGGATACTAAACAGACGGCAGAATACATCGATCAGCTAAGACGGGTATGAAAAGGGTTTGACAATGCCGCGCCAACAAAAACATGGCTTTACACTCATTGAATTGCTGGTGATCATTGCCATCATCGCCGTGCTTATCGCCCTTCTCATGCCCGCGCTAGCGATGGCAATTGCGGATGCCAATACAACGGTCTGCATCAGCAACCTGCGTCAACTCGGTATTGAGGCACAGGAATACGCCACAACCTACCAAGACTCGTATCCGCTGGGCTATTACAATTATGGCAATCCGTCCTGGGCGCTGGACCATGTGCGCAATGCTCAAAGCAATCAATGGATTTATACGCCCGGAATTTTGTTCATGGGACAGACCAATCTTCAAATTCTGGTCTGCCCGATGGTGCATCAGACCCCGGCGACCGGCCAAATAGTTCTCGGCTATAACTACAACACCAGCTACATCGGCCATGGGGCCTTGGAAGGACCTGGGGAAACCATGCTCGCGCCCGCCCGGAGAACCGATGTGCAAAATCCCTCCACCTGCGCGTTATTCGGCGATGGCGGATGGACCGGTGGAATTGATTACTGGATGCGCGCTCCGGTTCTGCTGAATCCTGTCCCCAGTAATGCCGATTCAGTCAGCGACGCGGAACGGGCCTCCGGCACGCAGGCATTTCGGCATCAGGGTTATACCAATGTGGTGTATTGTGACGGTCACGCGGCATCGCAAAAACAGTGCTTCACAAACACGCAACCCACACCAGCCGCCGTCGGCCCAGGCACTGGATTTTTATCCGCTGATAACTCTGCCTATGAAACCAACCTCCCGTAAGAGCCGGTACACGGTCGCCCCGAAATATTCTCTGCGCCCGCCATTAATTACTTTTCGCCGGCGCTTTCTTTTTTTCCCGTCATGGGTTATTGGTATTTATTATGGTTGAACGTCTGGTCATCAAGGTCAAACATTGGCTTGATCCCATCGCGCAAGAGCGGCTGGAGGATATGGGCTTTTTTCGGGAAGGCCCGAGAAACGGCGCATGGACATGCTATTGTGATCCATCCGAAGCCCAGCAGATGGCGCAATGGCTTAAAAAGCGAAACGTGAGTTTTGACATTTCGCCCGCTGACGGCATTGGCGAGTTAAAAAAATACAGCCGCCTCAGCGACATGCTGGTGGACAAAACCGGCGGCGGCCCCACACATTGCGCACTCTGCGGCGCCAAGGATGTATTTTGTCGCCAATGGGTGCAAGGTGATGATGCCGATAACATCGACTATCCTTCCCCAGTCCGGTTTTTTATGTGCGGCCAGTGCGTGCGTACCCTCATGCAGTCGCACCCGCGATTATACGCTCCCGCGGATGATGTGTTGTGAACTGGGGCGGTTAGAGCTTTCCAACGTCGCATAACTAAATTTTTGGAAAATTATTGCACCTCGCCTGATAGTTCTGTCCGATAGTAACTTGCGATGAATATGCAGACTCAAACAATTTGTGATTCGAAAGTGTTGCTGATGTTCGCGGCCTTAAAACCCGAAACAGAAGCCGTACAAACCGCTGTGGACCGCTGGACGCATGATTGCCCGTCCGTCGCCCGCTCGCGGTCGTATGACAACATCAAGGTCGAGTGCATCGGAATGCGCGGTACCCGCCTGCGGGAGGTTCTCCCCCGATATGCTCATCAGCGGGTGGCCGGCGTTATTGTGGCCGGCGTAGCTGGCGCGCTGGCACCGGAACTGGCCATCGGTGATCTGATTATCGACACCAATTCAACCGATGCGGTTCGCGTTGCCGAATTCATGAACGCGATGTCCAGCCAGAGGCGCGTTCGCGTAGGCCCCATTCACACCGCCAAGGAATTGGTTGGATCCGCCAGAGCAAAAAAACAGTTGTATAAAGAGACCAATGCCATCGCTGTCGATATGGAAAACATTTATACCCGACAACTTGCCGAACGGCGAAAGGTGCCCTGGCTGGGGATCCGGGCAATCAGTGATACCGCGTTTGAAAATATTTCCTCAAAAGTCGTGCATTTTGTAGATGGTTCCGGTACGGTTCGGCCATGGGATTTAACCTTAAGCTTGGCCAGAAAACCAATGCTTATTCCACAACTCATCCGCTTGGGCCGCAATACCCAATCCGCCACGCGGCACCTTTCTGACGCCATCGGAGCCGTGATCCGCAGCGGTTGGCCATTCCAGTAAGCGATTCATGGTGCATGCTTCACGGCATATTCCACAACATTGGTCGCAAGGCCCACCGCCGATTTCGGCGTGTAGCCCGATATGCCCCATGTTTTTATTCCCAGAAGGCCCGATGTAACGTCATCCGGCGAAAACACCAGCACCCACCTTCCAGCATGTTTAATACCCAGGAATTCCGGCACATGTTTCAAGCCGTTTACATCGGTATAAAACCGTCGATACTCCGCGCGCTTGGAATCCATTCCACCCGGCATTGTGCCGCTGTAAATCGAGCAATTCGCCGGTAATTTGCCCATAACCGCTTTGGGATACAACTTCATGGCCAGTGCGGAAAACGAATCGGTAAATTGTTGATGCCCCCCCGCCGCATCCGCAAACAACATTCCCCCTTGATTCAGATATTTCCGCAGTGCCGCAATTTGTGACGCCGTGAATAAGAATTTTCCGGTGCCCGTCATATCCAGTAATGGCATCTTCTGCGCGTTAAGTTTGCTTACAGTTACAGTTGAAACAGTTATTTGCGTCTGAGCGTTAGCGCGAGCCAATAACGCGAATCTTGGCCACGCGCCAGGCTCGGGGTTCCAGTTGCCATTGTACTTCAGCCGGCCCACTGTAATCGTCCGGGCCGGACTTCCCGCCGCCGCCGGGGGCACCAGCGAATGCAGGCGATCCGCCAGATATCCTTTACCCGTGGCATACATGTATAGGTTCATCGGTAATTCCCAATATCGCTTTTGCGAAAATGCTCTGCGTTCCCATACCGCGCCCATATCTTCAGGGCTGATCACCCACACATCGCGCACTCCATTGGAAATCGCCAGCATATTAAAATACATGTGGTACCACGGCTGCATGGTTAACAGCATGCTTTTCGTCGTCAGGCGATGAAATTCATATTTATTGTCCATCACTTCCCGGCCATATTTCAACATCGCTCTTTGAAATTCCAGCGATGAACCGTCACAGGAACAAAAAACCATGCCGCCGGCATTAATATACGCCCGAAGTTCCGCGATCTGTTCGCTGCTGAATTTTGGATCTTTAGATCCCGTAATGATCAGTATCGGAGACGTCAGCCAATTGCTCACCGGCGAATTAAAATTCACCACTTGCCAATTCAAGGGCGTTTCATTGTTCGAGCTTACCCAGGAGGTAACATTGGCCACATCCCGCTGCCGCGCATTCCATTGGCCATAAAAGCTTTTATTGTATTGCAGCTTGTTCATGAACACCGGATTCAGCCCGCGATCCAATATCAGCAATGCGTACGCGGTACCGGCACATGATGCGCCGTTATTAGGGAAATTGACCCCCCAAGATCCATTGGCAGCTTGCTGCTTGACGAGCGTACGACAGTAATCATTGTACCAATTATGTTTCCCAAAATACTGCAGACCCGACGCCAAGCCCACGCGCTCGTAGCAATACATCTCATATTGGTTATTAATTTTTGGATTAAAGTTTCGGTTGATCCAATGCAGGCCGGCCACAACATTGGGATCCACAATCGGATGTATTCCTACCCGTTGCGCCCCAAGAAATTCATCGCAAATCAGCAGGCTGGCGACGCCCGCCGGCGTAAAGGTGGCCCAATGGTTAAATGGAAATTTCGCCGTTAAGCTCGGGCGTCCCGCAAAACCCCAATAGCCCCAACAACCGTTGATAAATTGTGAGCGCCGCCAATGCTCGGCGGCCAAAAGCCAATACCGAGCCGGTATCGCTATCCCGGTGTGCGCCACCGCCCACATGCCCAGAACACCATACTGGGTGTTGGAGTTATCCCAATCTCCGGGAACATTGGGAAACTCTTTCATATAAGTTGGCGTTCCCCAGCCGTAGTGGTATCCGCCGCCTACATGCATGCTACGAAAGAGATAGTTGGCATCCCAGCGAAGAACCGCGTTGTATATCTTGCGGTGTGCTAGCAGGGCCAAAGCGTTGGCTTGGAATGACGCAGCGTAAGTGGTATTGTTGTGATGTGCAATGACATACTGGATCGCATGTTTCATGGGGGATGAATAAAGATCGAGCTTCGACAATTTCAGACTCTCTTGGACATCCAGCAAGGATTCCACCACCAAGGATGTCTCAGCATACGTCTGCGGAACTGTGGGACCATCATTTGCCCCTTGTTCCCAGAACGTTTTGGCTTT
>JAJYGE010000404.1 GCA_021785155.1 Planctomycetota bacterium | reverse complement strand
ATTTTCCGCTGACCGCCAATATGGCACCGAGAAAAAAAAGCAGCAAATTCGCGCCGGTGGCTATTCCACGGATAACTGGAATAAAATTAGCCCACATGCCCACGGTGGTCATCACCTGGGAAAAATAGATATCCGCGGTGGCGTTGTATTTGCCGGTTTCGGTGGTTTCCGTGGCAAAGGCCTTGACGACATTTACGCCTGCGACATTTTCACTGTACACATTGACCAGTTTATCACCGGTAGCCATAAGATCCCGCTGCACAGGACGCATTTTTTTTCCAAACCGCAGGATGTACCAGATCCAGAATGGCACGGGTAATAGTGACGCCAGACCCACCCATGGGTTAATTGTGGCGATTAAAATATTGTAGCCAATGGTGTAGCCGACAATTTCCGCAATCGATACCAGGGAAAGGTTCACGAAAAAGCGGACATTATGCAGATCGGATAAGGCCCGATTAATTAATTGCCCGCTGGAATGCGCATCATGAAATGAAAATCCCACCTGCTGAAGTTGATCATACACGGCCGAGCGCATGTGAAAAACCATATCCATGCTTAAGCGGGTATTGACAATGCTGCGGAAAAAATTACAGACGCTGGAAAGCAAGATAAATAAAGCCAGCATGCCGATAAGAATCAATGCCACATGCAGTGATCCATTACGAAAGGTATTCCAGTCCGGCTTATGCGATCCCGCCGCAGCGGCGCTTCCGAGTCCCAATCCAACGGTGTTAATAACCACGCGCGTAAGGTCTACGGAGGATATTTCTAAAAATACACCCAGGCCTACCAGCAGACATGCCAGAACCGCCATCCATTTAACGGGCCGCACAAATTGAAACATCTGTTTAATGAGTTCAAAATTACTGAACTCGTTGGGGTCGATTTGCGCGGTACTGGGCGGAGGCGACCATGCTGCCGCGGATGTAAAGTCTGATCTATCCGCGCCATCCAATTGCTCCGGGCGTCCCGCCGACTCCGGTCGTGGACGATCTGAACTCGGAGATTTTTCGTCGTGCTGCATAATTTCCACGAATCCGCCGTCGGGCCAACGATCAGGCGCAAAACCGCCCCTTGGTGCCTAATGCTCTGTCACGGTTTGAAGTTACTTCAAGGCAGCCCGGCGTGCAAACCACAGCACAAAAATACGCGGAAATACAAATTCCCGGCAACAGCGGAAATTTGTGTTTCTGTGAAATATTCCAAGGCAGATCACAAAGCTCAAAGCGATGTCTACTGCCCGGAAGATTGTGACAGTTTTTCAAAATAGGCTTTCACCGGATTAGCATAACCTTTGGGCATGGCTCCGAGCATGGAGTCTGATAGTTTATGCAGCGTCTTGTGGCCCACGGTTGAATTATCCAGGGTCAGGCGCGATTCGGCTTTGTTGATGACCTTCGCGGTGTTCAGGCTCTGATTGGCTAATTTCTGATACAGCAAAGCGGTGTGATAGTGATAGGCATTCATGGCTTTTTGGGCATCCTGCATGAGTACGGCAGATTCAATGAGTTTGAAATTATTAAATCCGGCAGCGCGCAGTTGAATTCGCAGCCGATCGGTTTGATTCAGCAATTGCGCCTGAATTCCGGCCATGCGTTTGATATCTTTTTGCATGCCCAGGGGTGCCGGGCCTTCCAGCCCTGCGCCGCCATAGCCGGAGGCTTTGCCGCCGCCGGTAGCGCCTCCGGGTGGCTGTTTAGAGGAATCTTTAATCTGTCCAGAGCTGAACTGATCGCCGGTAAGGCGGGTGGGTGTGCGGCGGCCACCTTTGTCGGTGGCGGTGGCACCGACCATTTCACCGCTGGCGCGGCCTTCGCGCCCGGAACCGCTGCGGCCCTGAATTTCATCATTTTTCGGCATGGTATTGCCGGTAACGCCCTGCGCGCTCATATCACTGATCGGTCCATCCATGGCACCCCAACCCAAGCCTTTGTTCATAGAATCATTCCATTTGCTGCCCAGAGATTCCATATCACTGGTGAGGTCTTCTTCATGTTGCAGCAGCTTGCCGATCATATCGGAAAGCTGTGCCGGCAATGGTGGCGCGGGAACATCATTCTGGGTTACCGGCTCTTCCATCTCCCATTTGTAGGTATCGGGTTTCTGGAGCAACCATTTTTCAATGTTGGACGAAAGTTTTTTCGCATCTTCCAAACCTTCCTGCTCCAGCGGCGTGGCAATTTTAATGGCCTTGGCGGCAAGCGCCCCTTTGGCCATGGCCAAATCCACATTCATTTGCGCGAGATCATCTTTCAATGAAGCATTGGCCTGATCCTGTTCAGTAAGGTTACTCATATTAACGAGTTTCTGGTTGAGAAACTTGGACCATTTATCTTCCATGGCCTGGGCCTTAAGCAATTCTTTTTTGTCTTTGGCATCAAACTGATTAATGGGCTTTTGCGCCAGTTTCATGGAAGTGTTCATGACGCCGCGCTGCTGTTTTTCCAATTTCTTCAATGCCAGAGCCAGTTGTTGCCACTGTTGCCTTCCCTGATCCGGGAAGTTCGTGCCCTGATGCGATACGACCGAATCGATGCCGCCAGCTTTGGCACCGGCCATGGCCAGTAGAGCCTTAAGCGCATTGAGCACATTCAACTGATGCGTGTGGAGCTTATGAAATTCCAGTTTCACAGCACCCGGATCAGACACCAGGCCAAGGTCATCAGCGCGTGCCACCGCGACCGCCGCGTCGCCGTGCGCAATAACATGCAGGGCCTGTTGAATTGTGTCCATGGAATGGATGAACGGAAAATGTTTATAGGTGCTTTCCATATATTGTCGCAAGTTGCGCTGTCCACCGGCGACTGCGGATGCGGTTTTATGCACAGTTGGCAGCGGAGGCAAAATATAGATGTCATTGGCCAGGACAATCAATCCCTGCTGCCGGGCGAGCATTTTTTCCAGGCGCTGCTCCAATCGGGCCCAACGGCTGCGATTGATGGCGGAAGTCGCGGAACTTTGCAGTTTCACAGTATACACACGCCCGAAGGTGGTCTGAGGGCCATACTGGCTTTGGCCGATGGTGATATTGCGATTGTCTGTGGCACCAAAGCGGTAACGCACACTTTGGCCCAAGTGATATTTATTCCCTGGCAGTGCAAGCATGTCGCGAATAGTGGAAACCGTGGCGGGCTTACCATTTTCCGCATCAGGAATCTGCCACTGCCGGATGGTGGTAAAGGCACCGCCATCAACGGCAGTCTGCAAGGTCAAGGCGGTAAGGCCATAATCATCGGCGGCCCTGGCCTCTAATGCGATGGTCGCTCCCGGCAGCGCAAAAATATCTTTATGGGGCACCAAAACGTGAACCATGGGCGGGGCGTCGGGGATTACACGAACCAGCAGCCGATCCGGGGTGGACGCGGATGATGCGGGAAA
>JAJYGE010000094.1 GCA_021785155.1 Planctomycetota bacterium | reverse complement strand
CCAATTGAATCACAATACGTAGCGACGGTTCAAACCACCAATCCGACGATGCCACTTTACAACGACGGTACGCTTAACGGTTATGGCTACGCGCGCGGTCAGCGGACATTGGGGTACGGCGGATGGGACTCCGGCGGGCAATATGTGTGCCCCATGGCGTTCCCCTCTTATGGCTACAATGCGTGGGGATCTAATTACTGGGCACCGGTGAATACTTTCGAGCCTAATTACCCCAGTTCCAACGGCGAGACCCAGCAAAGTGCCGGTTTGGGCGGCACGTTACCTTGGTGGATAGCAAATCGCGCTTCCAAAGTTGCCAACCCGGCCCAGATGATCGCGGTGGGGGATCGCATGAATTTAGAAGAACTCACCGCGCCGAACGGTTCGCCCATGATGGATAACTCCGCCAACGGCTATCCCTGGACCTATGATATTTCACCAGGCGCTGGAAATTGGTCTTATACCAACACGATCCCCAGCAGCGACGGCTTATTCGTTGGCCCGGAGTCGATTGGAAACGTCCACAACGGAGGGACCAATGTCCTGTATTGTGATGGCCATGTCGTATGGCACACGCAATACGATATGATTAATATTTACTCCAACCGCCCGGGTGGCAGTCAGATGAACATGGACTGGAATATTGATCATCAGTTTCACTGACCGATTGCTTCGCAACGTGCGGACCTGACGGGCGAAAAGGAAATAGCCTGTTTCAACGGTCGGCTGGGCCAATGTGTTCCGCCAGCCGCTTTTGTGCTGAATTCTAACCTGCGCGCGTGAAAAAACATCGGGTGGCTGTGTCACTGCCGTCATTCTCACCGCAATATAATATGGAGATAATGACGCGATGATACATAAAAGCAGAGTGGTCAACTGGATGCGTTGCGCCGCCGCAATTTTTGCAACCGCTGCCACGGCCTTGGCCGCGCCGCACGCTACCATCCGCATTAATGCCAATGCCGTCGGGAGGCGGGAGAACCCGGATATGTGGGGAATCTTTCTTGAAGACGTCAATAACTGCGTGGACGGCGGGCTTTACGCACAATTGATTCGCAATCCGGACTTTCAAAACAATGTTCCGCCGTCGGACTGTAAAATTGTCGGCGGTCAATGGCAACTGCCAAATGGGCAATTCATTAATCCTCCGCCCGGAGGCGCACTGTATGGCTGGACACCGCTGGCGGCTGATCCTGCAGCACTGAAAGTCGTTGAAACGCTGCCCCTTTCCTCCGCCCATCCGCGCTGCCTGCGCATTACTGCGCCGCGGGCGGGTGCCGGGGTCGTTAACAGCGGATATTGGGGAATGAATATTCAGAGCGGACATCATTATCTGTTATCGTTCTATGCCCGCACGGCGGTTAATGTGCCGCAAAACGTGTCCGCAGCCCTCATCGGCCATAAAGCGGCGGCATTATCCGGTTCGGCCGCGGTAAATATCATCAGCTCCCACTGGAAAAAATACACCTTAACCCTCCATGCCACTGCGGATAACGCGCACGGGCGTCTTGCCATCACGCTGACGCGGCCCGGCTCGGTGATGCTTACATTGGCACTGTTATTTCCTGAAAATCCCGACACCGGGAAACCGGAATTATTCCGGCCTGATCTGCTTAAGCTTCTGCAAAACCTGCATCCCGGCTTTTTGCGATTTCCCGGAGGTAATTATGTCGAAGGGGTCTGCGTTGGCGATAGCTACAATTGGCGACAAACCGTCGGGCCTATGAGAAATCGGCCCGGCCACTTCAACTGTTGGGGCTATCGAAATACCGACGGCTTTGGCTATCTGCAATATCTGGATCTGTGCCAAGCCATTAAGGCCGTTCCGCTTTACGGTACCTTCGCCGGCATGCCATTGGGCTATTTCTATCCGACCAATCCCGTGCCCAGCGCCACGGGGGCGGCTCTGAAGCCGTTTATCCGACGGATGCTGTCCGCTGTTGCTTTTGCCAACAGCCCAACCGATACGCGATGGGGTGCCTTGCGCGCCAAATATGGCCATCCAAAACCCTTTGATCTTAAATATGTTGAAATCGGCAATGAAAATGGCGGCCCCATTTACGTTAAAAATGCCACGCCCATGGCTTTGGCCCTGAAAAAGCACTTTCCCCATGTCATCCCCATCCGCACCGCCTGGAGCACGCGGCTGGCGAAAATTATACCGCTGGGCGACGAACATTATTACGCCTCCCCGGACATGTTTTATGTTGATTCAACTGAGTTTAATTCGCGCCCGCGTAACACGCCGGTACGCAGTTTTGTTGGCGAATACGCGGTCATTGGCGATGTCGGCAAATTCGGCGACTTACGCGGTGCCCTGGCCGAAGCGGCATATATGACCGGCATGGAACGGAATTGTGATGTGGTGCGCATGGCCAGTTACGCGCCGCTGTTTCAGAATACTGATGGTTATCAATGGAAACCCGATCTTATTGAATTCAACACCGCACAGGCCTTTGGCCGCAGTTCTTATTGGGTGCAATGGATGTTCAGCAACAACCGCCCCAATGTGGTGTATCCAACGCATGTCCATGCGGTGATTGAACCGTCGGTCTCGGGGCGGATCGCGTTTATCACCCATTCCTGCACCGCGGCATTTGAGGATATTCGCGTCACCCGCCATGGCCGCACGCTTATGACCACCGGTCCGGGAAAGAAAAATGGCGGGCTGCAACAATGGTATAATATTACCTGGCATGGCGGGTGGGGGGCGAATTGGCAGATGCATAGCGGCGTGCTTACGCAGACCGCAACGGGGACCGGTGATAATACCACGGCCTGTGGTGATCCATCATGGGCCAATTACACCTTGCGTTTGCGCATGAAAAAACGCGCAGGCGCTGGTGGAATATCCATACAGGTGCGGCGTGATCCCGGCGCGTTGAATGCCGCGGAAATTCAGTTCGGCGGAGCGGGCAACAAGTTGTTCGCCCTCAAAGCCATCCACGATCGCGCCGTAAAGGTGCTGGTTCAAAAGTCCGGCACGCTCCAGTCTGGAAAATGGTACCGTGTTAAAATCGTTCTGCGCGGGCAGCATGTCGCGGCGTATCTCAATGGCCGCCCCGTCCTTGCCGGGATCATTCATGATACGCCGCCGCGGATTTTTGCCGATGCGGGAATCAACGGAAAATCCGACCTGTTAATTATTAAAGTTACCAACACCACGGGATATGCCATGCCGACAACTGTTCATATTGCGATACTAAACGGCATGCGTCCGCGCGGACAGGTGCTTACGCTTCGTGGAAGACCGACCGAGGAAAATACGTATAACCATCCATTACGTATCGCGCCGCGGAAATCGTGGTTTAATCATTTTTCGCGAAAGTTTGTTTACCGATTCCAGCCTGATTCCATGACGGTATTTCGCATCAAGACTGATGTTGCGCGAAA
>JAJYGE010000040.1 GCA_021785155.1 Planctomycetota bacterium | reverse complement strand
CGTGCTTGGGCCTTTTTCGCTTTGCGCCTCCGTGCGCTCGCACTGCGCGCCGCTTCCACTTCGGGCGTCATTTTGCCGGCGCGGGCAAAATGATCGTCCGTGACCTGCAAATAGTGGTCGCGGGCAACGGCGGCGGAATTGCCTAATTTAGGCTTCTGGATTCTGGAGCATGCATCTTCGGCATGTTGAGCATTGTGCGCCGGATTTATGCCACGCTACCAACTTGATAACCGCGTGTATAGAATGATCCAGGTCGGTTGAATTGTAAATGGGCCGATAGGTACTCAAAACACCGGAGCGCCGGCAATGAATTTTGGTGCTGTAAAAGGGGTAACAAAGTGAACACCGCTAAATCTTATCTTCCTACCGGTATATTGCATGATCTGGGACAAAGTTTGTGGCTGGATAATATCACGCGCAAGCTGCTGACCAGCGGTACACTCAAACGTTACATCGCGGAACTTTCCGTCACCGGCCTGACCAGCAACCCGACTATCTTTGATAATGCAATCAGTAAATCCGATTTTTATGATGATGCCATTCGTTCCTTGCATGATGCGGGCACCACCTCGCCGGAGGCGATCTTCTTTAGTTTGGCCATCGATGATTTGCGGCATGCCGCCGATTTATTCCGTCCGGTTTATGATCAGACCCATGGTGTGGACGGTTTTGTCTCACTGGAAGTCTCCCCCTTGCTGGCGTATGACACCGCCAAAACCCTCGCCGCGGCAAAGGATCTTTTCAGCCGCGCCGGTCGCCCCAATCTATTTATTAAAATTCCCGGCACCGCTGAAGGGCTTCCCGCCATTGAAGAGGCAATTTTCAACGGCATACCGGTGAATGTCACGCTGTTGTTTTCCGCCCCGCAATATCTCGCCGCTGCGGAGGCCTATACGCGCGGCATTGAACGCCGCCTTGCCGCCAGGCTTGATCCGCGCGTGGCCTCGGTGGCCTCGGTATTTATCAGCCGCTGGGACAAAGCCGTCATGGGCAGGGTTCCTGACCCTCTGCGTAACAAACTGGGCGTCGCGGTTGGATATAAAACGTACAAAGCCTATAGAGATATGCTGGCCGGCGAACGTTGGAAAAAACTCCTTGCCAATGGTGCCATGCCGCAACGATTGCTTTGGGCCAGTACCGGCACGAAAGACCCCGCGGCACCGGACACTTTTTACATCACAGCCCTGGCCGCACCCCAAACCATTAATACCATGCCCGAAGAAACGCTCCTGGCTTTTGCCGATCATGGCAAGGTGGGTTTCCCCATGAGCACGGACGTTACCGATGCGGATAACGTGCTCCATCAGGTGGCCCAATCCGGATTCACCATGGATCAGCTTGGGGCGCAACTTCAGAAAGATGGGGCCGCATCTTTTGTAAAATCATGGAATGACCTGCTCGCCGTGGTGGCCAAAAAAAGTTCGTCCTTAGCCGCGGCAGCATCGTAAGTTTCTTTCTATAACTTTTTATGGAGTCGCCGATGTCCGCGTCGAGCATACCCACCGTTGACAAAAAAATGGCCACGCCTTTGCCTTCACGATCCGCTTATCAGTCGCTCGCGAAGCACTTTAACGGTGCCAGCCTGCTGCATCTGCGCGATTTGTTTGCCGGCGATCCCGACCGTGCCCAGCGGTTTAACGTGGAGGCGGCGGGACTGTTTTTGGATTATTCCAAAAATCGGATTACCGATGAAACGCTTTCCCTGCTGCTGGATTTGGCCCGCGAATCCGGTCTTCAGGAACATATCGCCGCGATGTTCGCGGGGGAAAAAATCAATATCACCGAAAATCGCTCAGTGCTGCATGTCGCTTTGCGATCGGCCCGTACGGACAGTTATAAATCCGACGGCCAAAATGTCGTTCCGGAAGTTCATGAAGTGCTTGATCGTATGGCCGCTTTTGCCAGCCGCGTACGCTCCGGTGAATGGAAGGGGTTTTCCGGTAAACCTATCCGCAATGTTGTGAACATTGGCATTGGCGGATCAGATTTAGGCCCGGTGATGGCCTATGAAGCGTTACGTCATTATTCCCGCCGTGACATGACCTTCCGTTTTGTCTCCAATATTGATGGCACCGATTTCGCCGAAGCCACGCGCGATTTATCCCCTGACGAAACCCTTTTTATCATTGCTTCCAAAACCTTCACTACCCTGGAAACCATGACCAACGCCCACTCCGCCCGGACCTGGCTCCTGGCCGCAGCCAAAGATCCCGCCCATACCGCCAAACATTTTGTGGCCGTTTCCACCAATGCCGGAGAAGTTGCCGCGTTCGGAATCGATACCGCCAATATGTTCGGATTCTGGGATTGGGTCGGTGGGCGATATTCCATGGATTCCGCCATCGGTTTATCCACAATGCTGGCGGTGGGGCCTGAACATTTCGCCCGGCTGCTCTCCGGATTTCGCGCTATGGATACTCATTTTCGCACCGCGCCGCTGGAACGGAATATGCCTGTAATCATGGGCCTTTTGTCCTTCTGGTATAATAATTTTTACGGGGCGCAGACTGTTGCGGTGTTGCCCTATGATCAATATCTCAAACGCTTCCCGGCTTATCTGCAGCAACTGACCATGGAATCCAATGGTAAAAGTTGCACACTTTCAGGCCACCGCGTGAATTACGACACCGGGCCGATTTTCTGGGGTGAACCCGGAACCAACGGCCAGCATTCCTTCTATCAGTTGATCCATCAGGGCACCAAGCTTATTCCCTGTGATTTCATCGGATTCGCCAAATCGCTCAATCCCCTGGGCCCTCATCATGACCTGCTAATGGCCAATGTTTTTGCCCAAGCGGAGGCATTGGCCTTCGGCAAAACCGAAGATCAGGTGCGCCTGGAGGGCACGCCGGAATGGCTCGTGCCGCATCGGACTTTTGACGGTAATCGCCCCAGCAATGTCATTCTGGCCCAGCAGCTCACACCGGAAATCCTCGGTGCGCTGGTTGCGCTTTATGAACATTCGGTCTTCACGCTGGGAGTCCTGTTTTCCATTGACTCCTTTGATCAATGGGGCGTGGAACTCGGCAAAGTGCTGGCGAAGAAAATTGCGGCGGAACTGGCGGCTCCCGATGATTCCGGATTAAAACATGACAGTTCCACCAACGCCCTGATGCGCCGTTATCGTCGCGCCAAAGCCTGATCCGTCTGCAATATTCATCCACTCCATCCGTTCGCAACCGCACCGGCCCGACGATCAAACCGTGCGGCAACAAGCTGAGTTATGAGCGGGGGGAGATTACGACAAGGCTAACGTCACCGCCGTTTACTGCGGCTTCTGTTACAGCAAGGCGGGTTGAATTATTAAATCTTGCGGACATGTCTGTGACTCGCATGTTAGAAACGCCTTCGAATGTTATGATTGATAGGATAAATCGGCACGGCCGGTATCGCACT
>JAJYGE010000526.1 GCA_021785155.1 Planctomycetota bacterium | reverse complement strand
GAAAATGCCGAAGCTCTGGCCGTGCGTGAACTGCAACAGTCCGATCCGGCTTTTGATCCGCAAAAATTTTATGCCCGGGTCAACACGGCATTCCTGAAAATTCAGGACGCCTGGTGCGCGCAGAATCTTGCGACCATTCGTCCGTTTATCTCTGACGGTACCCATGAACGCTTCGGCCTGCAATTCACCGAACAGAAATTGGATTCCCGGCGCGATCGCATGAAGGATATTGCCGTGCGGGACGTGCAGATGGCGCAGTTGATCCATGACCATGTGTTTGATTCCGCCACGGTCCGAATTACCGCATCAGCGGTGGATCAAACGCTTTCCACACGCGACGGGCGCGTGATTTCCGGATCGGGCGATGCCGAGGAGTTCACGGAATATTGGACTTTTCTTCGCCGCCGGGGAGCCAAAACACCGGATGGCGCGGGCCTTATTGAAGGCAGCTGCCCCAATTGCGGAGCCGCCATTGCCCTCAATGCCGGTGCCCAGTGCCAGAGTTGCCATGCCTTGCTGCGCAGCGGCCAGTATGACTGGGTGCTGGCGGAAATAACGCAGGATTCTCAATGGGTGCCGGAAAGTTCCGAATCCATACCCGGCGTGGCGGAATTGCAAAGCGCTGATCCTGATTTCACCCTCGCGGGCCTGGAGGATCGTGTTTCCGTGATTTTCTGGCGGAAGGTACTGGCGGACCGTGTCGGTAATGTTGATCCGCTGCGGAAAGTTTCAGCCGCTGCATTTGTCCAAAGCTACGCTCCGTTGTTGTCGGCACAGGTCCATGGTGTACGCGCATTCTGGGGTGATTGCGCGGTGGGGGCGGTACAGACCCGCGGTGTTATCGGCGGTCCGTCTGTGAATCGGGCGCTGGTGGAGGTGCTATGGTCCAGCCGGCGCTATCAGACCGACGCCTCCGGGAAAACGCAAAAAACTCCGCAAAGCAACATGGCCCGGCACCTGCTGGTTCTGGAGCGTAAAACCGGCACTATGACCGATCCGGATAAGGGCATTTCCTCCGCCCATTGCCCCAATTGCGGCGCTCCGATCCTTGACGACACGTCCAATGCCTGCAGCTTTTGCGGCACGGTGCTCAATGACGGTTCGCGTGACTGGATTCTCATGGACATGCTGCCGGCAGATGGTCAGGCGACCCGGGATTTACTTGTGGAACTCGCTGGTAGCAAGGTTCCGCTTTCCGAACAGCCCGGCGTGTCGTCCCCGCCCGCGCCGACAGCCACTGCTGATATGCCGCCGCCGCCCGCCGGGATATTGGCGTGGATGGTCAAATGTATGGTGGACAACGGCACCATTGACGGCGGCGAACAACGTATGCTCAGCCATATCGCCGAAAATCGCGGCGTAACCGATGAACAACTGCATCGAATGATGGATTCCGCCCGGCGCGGTGAATTACAGATTACCGAACCGCAAACCCCTGACCAGATTCACCGCTGGCTGGGAGCCATGGTGGCCGCGGCGTTAACGGATGGTGAGTTAACCTCCACCGAACAAAAGCTCATCACCACCGTGGGCGCGAAATACGGCCTGGTTCCTTATGACATCAAACTGCTCATCCGCCAGCAGCAGGATCAGCTTTATGCCACCGCCAAGCAAGCCCTAAGCACCCGCCGCCAGCGCCTCCGCACCGCTGCCGCACCGACCTGAGGCATGGCGACATGAACCGCAATAGCGATTCGTCGCACCGGCTTTCAAAGGTTTTTTATTACGCAACGGCGACATCTTATCCGCGTAATGGGTGATGCTTATTGTTGCATGGCGGAATTATGGTGTGGTCCAACTTGGAAATTTTGCTGAAATAATGCCCGGCATGGGGCCGCCGCACCGCCAATTCGTGTCGTTGTGGACGCATCCCGAAAAGCGGGCCTGGTAATAAATCCGTATACCTGATTGTGTCGTATCATCCCATTTTAGCCGCGTGGCCTTGGCCCGCGCGTTCGCGGCGGAAACGCCACCCCCACCATTGCGGAAAAATGTCCACATCCGTAAAGCGAATCCTATTGATCCTGAAAATCCCAACTGAATATCTGCCGCCACTGGGTGGTAACAGGAGCGGTGCCGCCATCACTCCAGGCCTTTGCACTGGAGCTTGCCAGAACAATCACCGGCTGCCCCGCCGGTGCCCAGGTATTCACCCAATTCATGGTGGCGCAGTGGCCATCAAGATATGCGACATTGAACTTACCGGAGTGGATGGTGGTGTTAATGTTGCTGATATTGTTGGTGCCGCCGTTTGGATTGCCGGAATAGCCGATTTCCTCGGCTGCGTTCGCAGTTGTGGTGTTCGCCCAAGTTGCCACGTCGGCATAGGTTTGCCATCCGGTGGCATATCCACCATCGCAAAGCACGATGGACTCGGCGGGATCCGGCACGCTGGCGACCGGGTAGGCATTATAAATTGGGGATTCATAGGTATTGGTGGCCCCCGCTGCACTTTGATAATACTCGGGCTGATTGCTGCTGTTCAGGCGGTAGGAGCCGGGCAGATTCTGGTAGGGCGGCGCTGAAGCAATGGGCGTACCGGGCACAGTGGAGTAGCGTAATTGTCCGTTGCCTGTTTTCAGATAATCGTCCTGCGTATCAGCCGGGTCCTGAAGCACGCCAAAATTGACAAAAGTGTCCGTAACAAGAACCTGATCCCAGTTCAGTGCGGGCGACGTACTATTGCCGTAGTTCCAAACCTGTGGTGCATCCATATATGCCCCATCAGATGTTGTTGTTTTCCCCGTCACCCCGTACCCATTATTCGATCCCTTGACCATATACCCATGATGCTGATGGGAAAACATGATCAGACCCTGCGCAATTTCACGCTGATTGGCCAGACAGCCCACCGTTTGAGATTCCGCTTTGGCCGCGGCTAATGCGGGGATCAGAATGGCAATCAAAATCGCAATAATTGAGATGACCACAAGGATTTCCAGCAGGGAGAAAGCCCGCTTCAAGGCGTTGGCACCGCCTCGACTTTTTGATTGTCGTCTGACCATCGGTATTTCCTCTCTGAAAAAGATAATACATCTTCGCTGGCCCTTCGCCGTGGGGCTTGATCTATTATAGAATGGTACTTCATCAGGGGGCTGAAAGTAAAGAAAAAATCTTATTTATTTACTTATCGGGCGTCGCCGGAACGATTTGAATGTGCATCTCTCCCTGTCCATTGGTGGAATCATAACACCACTGTGCCAGCCACTGGCGGTTCGCGGTGGCGGGTACCATCGGCGGTTTACAGCGCAGCAGTCGCACACGCCACTGCGGATGGACTGTCACGGTGGGTACGGGGGTTACCTGCCAGCGGGTGATCGCCAGGCATGGTTCGTTCATATCCCATAACGGACGAGCCAGCAGCCCGCACACACCACCCGCCGCCGCTGCCAGTTGCCAGCGGCGGCTTGCGGCCATATCCGCTCCGGCACCATCTGCAATAACCGCCGCCGCGGCATTGGACCGCAGGGCCTGGTCAATGCTCCAGATACGATCCGACGCATTGGGCGGATCAATAAAAATACAACGCTCCGCCAGGCCGTGACCGGGCAACATTGCCGCCAGGAGTTGAATGGTCGGTTGAAAATGCGCGCCACCGATCCAGAAAAGATATTTTTGTTCTAATTGACGTAATATCCGCCCGGCCATCCAGGTCATCATGGTCAGGGCCGCCGGCTGCCATGGTCGATCCCATGACCGGGGCGGCGGTTTGGGGTGTGATCCGGAATTATTCCGATCCAACTCCTCGCCATAAAACCATTCATGAATGCCGATGGATAACTCCGGCAGGGGGGCGGTGGTAAGCGCACGGCTATGCGGCACCGATGCGGTGGCCGCCGGCTCCATCCGCTGAATGAGCCGGGCGGAATCCTGCACCAAATCCGCAAACGTCAGTTTACCAGCCATCCGTCTATTTCCACGATTTTCAGATCGGCTATATGTTAGTATTTTGTTAGGTATTATGTCAAGAGTGTTTTTCGGATTTCAGAATTCATTTTCCAACAGTGTATGCGGAAAGCCAGCCCAAGTAATCGCCGGGTTGCGGCGATTTCAGCGGTTTGATTTGACATCACACCCACCGCCATGCTATACCTAACATATGCCTAACTTTTGGAATGCTATATGAGTCTGTTTTTGTGTATGTATCTGCCGGACTGGGATATTTACGCGATGCGGTTGAAACAACGGCGGACCAATACGTTAATATCCGGCGTGACACATGAACCCTTGTTGTTATTCCTGTCCCAGAGGCGACAGGACGTGGTGGGACGATGTTGCGACACATGCCGCCGCCGAGGCATTTTCCCGGGCATGGCGGTGGCGGAAGCGCGGGCGTTGTTGCCGCGGGTGAAGATGGTGCCGTTTGAGCCGATGGAAAGTCGGCGGTTGCTGGAAAAATTAGCCCGCTGGGCGGTGCGATTTTCTCCCGTGGTGAGTATCGCGGAACCATTTCCGGGCAATCAACCGGAACCTGGTGCGGATTGTCTGTTGTTACATATCGGCGGCATGGAACATCTTGATGGCGGGGCGATGGCATTGGCCCGGCGCATCACGGGAATCTTGCGGCGCAATGGGTTGCCATGCCGTACCGCCATTGCCCCGACCATCGGCAGTGCCATCGCGCTGGCCCGTTATGCGGCAACTCCCGCGAGGATCGACCATCCTGCGGACATCGCAGCGGTTATGGGAGAATTTCCGGCAGCGGCGTTGCGCATCAGCGCAGATACTCAGGCGGCGTTGCGGGAAGTGGGCATTACACGCGTAGGGCAGGTCATGAGCATGGATCGGAATCAACTGGCGGTGCGGTTTCCGTCGGAATTGCTGCTGCGGCTGGATCAACTCCTGGGCCGACGAATGGAACTGCCTGTGGTGATGGCCTTATCCACCGTCCCTGAGGCACAATGGCGGGCGGATGGACCGGTGGAAAATCTGGAAGGCATTCTGCTGGCGGCCCGGTCTTTAACCGAACAGTTGGCACACGAATTAACGCAACGGAATCTGGGGACCACTTTGCTGGCGGTGGACATTACAGGCGCACATATCGCAACATCCACCATCACGATTCCTCTGGCCCAGGCGGTGCGGCGTGTAGACCGGCTATGGGCGGCCATTCGACCGCGGATGGAGCAACTGCGACTTTCCGGCGGCATTGAAGTTCTGACTTTCCGTGCCATGGAAACACATCTTCTTCCACCGGAACAATTACACGCCGATACCTGCGTCAGATGGCAGTGCCATGATGCGATGACGCCTGTGGCACCGGTGTTGGATATTTTGCGAACACGACTACCCGCCACGCGCATCGGCATAGTTGCGGCAGGACGTTCGCATATTCCCGAACAGGCCATGCGCCTGACCATGCTGGAAACAGTTGGCGGCAGGATGATACGGCCAGATGATTTTGTCACCACCCAACGCCCCTCACTGCTGTTAAACCCGCCGGAACCCGTGCGGGTAATCACAGACGGTGCGGAAAACGCGCCGGGGTATATTCAATGGCGGGGACACATTTATACCTGCCAGCGAGTCATCGGGCCTGAACGCTTAACCACGGCCTGGTGGACCGGTTCCACAGCGGTCACACGAGATTACTTTGCCGTACTGGATCAGACCGGGCAATGGCTGTGGGTGTTTCATGAAATGGAAACCGGGCAATGGCTGGTGCATGGATTATGGGTGTAGAAATAGGGTAAATCTGAAATTTGAGATTTGAATCAGTATGCCGGAACAGCCTGAAAAGCGTTACAAGCCAATGGTGACACAGCGGCGAAACTCCGATATGGCGGCGGAATATGTGGAACTGCAAACCACCAGCAACTTCACGTTTCTGCATGGTGCCAGCCATCCGGAGGAACTGGTCCAGCGGGCGGTCGAACTGGAATATCATGCCATGGCCTTAACCGATCATGCCACAATGGCGGGCATGGTACGGGCACATACCGCGGCCAAGCAGGCCGGTCTAAACCTGATTGTGGGAACATATATACATGTTGATGCTGTAGCGCCCTTATCTGAAACCGCGGAAAACCGAGGCATGCTGTTATATCCCACGGATGTTGCCTCTTATGGCCGATTATGTCGGCTCATTACGCTGGGGCGCAGACAAGCCGCCAAGGGCTTTTATCGCATTACATTGGCTGATGTAGTTGAACATCAGGCCGGGTTGCTGGCGGTGGCGTTACCACCCGACCAGCCCGATGATGCTTTTCTTCACCGGTTGAGGCAATTGAAAGAGGTATTTGATGACGATCGGCTTTCATTGGCGGCCAGCCGGCGATATGGCCGCGACGACGCCCATGGACTTATGCAACTGGCCGAGGTGTCCAACCATACCAACATCCCTCTGGTGGCGGTCAATGACGTGCTGTATCACACGCCGCAACGCCAGCGGCTACAGGACGTGATGGCGTGCATTCGTCTGGGTTGCACGATTCATGAACTGGGGCTTCATCGCATCGCCCATGCCGAGCGGCATTTGAAATCTCCGGCGGAGATGCGCCGATTATTTCAGCATTACCCGTGCGCCATTGCACGGTCTGTCGAAATTGCGGCCCGGTCGAAAAGTTTTTCCATGGCTCAACTGGCCTATCACTATCCACATGAAATATGCCCCTCTGGTCAAACCCCGATGCAATATCTGATTCACCTCACCAGGCAAGGGGCCGCTCAGCGCTATCCCGATGGCGTTCCGAAAAGTCTGCAACACCGCCTGGAACATGAATTTGCCCTGATTGAAGAATTAAATTATCCCGCCTATTTTCTCACCGTGTATGACATTGTGCGCTTTGCGGTAGCACAAAATATTTTATGCCAGGGGCGCGGGGCTGCGGCCAACTCGGCGGTCTGTTTTTGTCTGGGTATCACCGCGGTGGATCCGCAACGCATTGATCTGCTCATGGAGCGTTTCATCAGCAAAGAACGCAACGAACCACCGGATATTGATATTGATTTTGAACATGAACGCCGGGAGGAGGTTATTCAATATATCTACCAGCGTTTTGGACGCGATCGCGCGGCAATTACCGCGGAGATCATTTCCTATCGCCGCAAAAGTGCTCTAAGGGACGTCGGCAAGGCCATGGGATTGTCCATGGATTGTGCGGATAAGCTGGCCAAAAGCGGCGACTGGTGGGAAAAAGGCATGATTCGGGAAAAGCAACTGCGGGAATTGGGCCTGAATCCATCGGATACGATTATTGCGCAGGTACTGGAACTGGCCGGAGAATTAATAGGCTTTCCCCGGCATCTGTCACAGCATGTGGGAGGTTTTGTCATTACCGAACAACCGCTGTGCGATCTGGTTCCCATTGAAAACGCCTCCATGTCCGGCCGATCTGTGATTCAATGGGACAAGGATGATCTCGACGCCATGGGCATTTTGAAAATTGATATTCTGGCGCTGGGAATGTTGACTTGTATCCGCAAGGCCATTGATCTGGTCAATAGCTGGAACCGGCGGATAAATCCAGCCACGGCGACCATCACCTTTGCCGCAATACCGCCGGAGGCAACCGAAGTTTATGACATGCTGTGCCAGGCGGATTCCATCGGTGTATTTCAGGTCGAATCCCGCGCCCAGATGGCCATGCTGCCCCGGCTTAAGCCACGCTGTTATTACGATCTGGTCATTGACGTGGCGCTGGTGCGGCCCGGACCGATTCAAGGCGGCATGGTGCATCCGTATTTGCGCCGGCGCAACGGGCAGGAACCGGTGGACTTTCCATCCGCGGCGGTGCGGGGCGTGCTGGAACGCACGCTGGGCGTGCCGCTGTTTCAGGAGCAGGTGATGCGGCTGGCGATGGTGGCGGCGGGCTTTTCACCGGGACAGGCTGATGCGTTGCGGCGCAGCATGGCGGCATGGAAACGCAAGGGCAATCAACTGGCCGCGTTTGGCGAAAAAATTATCGCCGGCATGGTGGCCAACGGTTATACGCGGGAATTTGCCCGGAGATGTTTTGAGCAGATTAAAGGTTTTGGCGAATACGGTTTTCCGGAATCGCACGCCGCATCGTTTGCGCTGCTGGTGTATGTGTCAGCATGGTTGAAATGCTTTTATCCGGCGGCTTTTGCGGGCGCACTGTTAAACAGCCAACCCATGGGATTTTATCAGCCCGCACAGATTATCCGCGATGCGCGGAATCACGGTGTAAGCGTGCTGCCGGTGGATGTGAGCAAATCGCAATGGGATTGCACACTGGAACCGGCAGCGGGCGATATGTCCCCAGCGAGCCATCGGCTTTATGCCGACGGACCGGCACTGCGGCTGGGATTGCGCATGGTACAGGGCCTGCATCAGAGCGGTGCGGATGTAATAACTCATGCCATGGCATGCCACGGACCGATGCAATCCATTTCCGAACTGCGGCGCGCAAGTCGCTGTTCCATATCCGATTTAAAAGCGCTGGCACGCGCGGATGCGTTTGGCTCCATGGGGCTGGATCGGCAGGAGGCATTGTGGCACATTCGACGATTACGATCCGAAGCGTTGCCCCTGCTGGATCAATTAAACCCGATGGAGCCGCGGGCCTGTCTGCCGATCATCGCCGAATCGCAAAAGGTGATCTGTGATTATCAGAGCGTGGGGTTGTCACTGAAGGCCCATCCGATGTCATTTGTCCGGTCTATTCTAAATCAACACGGCATTGTGGCGGCCAGTGAATTGGCCGATGCGGCACGCCATCCGGATGCGACATCTTTGGCGGTCGCGGGACTGGTGCTGGTACGGCAGAGGCCCGGTACGGCATCAGGCATTTTATTTATCACCATGGAAGATGAAACCGGCACCATGAATCTGATTGTCAAACCGCGCATCTACGAGCGCTATCGCATGGACCTGCGTCACAGTACCGCACTGGTGGTATGGGGCCAATTACAACGCCAGGAAGGCACCACACATATCATCGTGCGCCGAGCGGTGAATCTGCACAACATCACCCGCACGGCCGGCGAACTGCAAAGCGTTTCACGGGATTTTCATTGACTGTGACCCCTCTGAACTTCAGGTAGACAAGACCCACACGTCACAATTCGGGAGTACCGTGAATGATGTCCGAACCGCACCAGATTGTCGCGACGCCGAAAGTCATTCGGAATCGCCGTTGTTTTTACCATCATTATTCTTAAACACGAGAATTCCAACCCGTCGAACGAAACTCAACGGAATCTTGGGATTGTTGATGTCTCGCCCGCCCGATTCATGCCACTTCTTTTCCTGGGCCTTAAACCATTTTTCCAATGCCCGCGTCTCAACTCGCCATACCTCCACTAACTCAATGCCACGGTAAACGGAGAAATACCAGGCCATTACCTTACGGTATTTTTTGATAATCTTAGGATTGAGGTGATGATGCGTCGAAATACTGGTGGTCAGCAATATATTGACTGATTTAAGCTCGTACTCATTTCCATCAGCATCACGACAGTCATTTCCCTCGCGGCAACCAAGCCCTTCCATGCCCAGAATAAGCAGTGTTTGCAGAAGTTTTCCGCCGTTGTCTTGAAAAATATCATGAATTCCATGCTTGCTGGCTAAATCCTGATATTGCCGGATGTAAGGGAATAATTCCTGCAGCTTTTCAAAATCAGGATGATGTTGCATTGGGGTGGCCTCCTTTCCGTTTGGAGGCGGGTGGGATGAGTTTAGCTGGCTCAATATCCAAAGCTCGCGCAAGGCGCTCAAGCGTCTCCAGGCGCACAGTACGTCGGGACCGCTCAATCAAACTGATGTGGGTGCGGTGAATCCCGGCCCGATTCGCCAGTTGCTCCTGCGAAATTCCGCTGGCAATGCGAGCCTCACGCAGTAATTTGGAAAACCGCCGGGTAAAATCCGTTTCGCGCATCCGCTTTCTCAATATTCATCTCATACCATTGCATCAAGGATAAGGAAGAGGTAAAATTTCTCTACAGACAAAGCGCAACATTGTGCCGGGTAGGGCCTTGGAAAAATGATACTTCATAATCTTCGCCGAAATCCACTGGATCATCCGACGTTTACGACGCCGCTGGGCCAAGCCATTGTTGGAGATTCCATGAATGTGCTATCCGTCCTCGAACCGGACTCCGTTGACCTCGTAATAACCAGTCCGCCTTTCGCCCTGTTGCGGGAAAAGGACTATGGCAACCGGAATCAGGACGAATATATCGACTGGCTCTGCAATTTTGCGCCGCTGGTGCATCGGGTTTTAAAGCCCACGGGAAGCTATGTTCTTGATATGGGCGGCGCTTATCAGCGCGGCGTGCCGGTTCGCTCACTTTATAACTATCGCGTACTGCTGCGGCATGTGGACCAGCATGAATTTCATTTAGCGGAGGAATTCTTCTGGCATAATCCCAGCAAGCTGCCATCGCCTGTGGAATGGGTCAACAAACGAAAGCTGCGCGCCAAGGATTCTGTGAATACCGTCTGGTGGTTGAGCAAGACACCGTGGCCCAAGGCCAACATTTCCAACGTACTGACACCTTATTCGGAACGTATGAAGACGCTGCTGAAGGATGCAAAAAAATTCTACACCCCCAAGCAGCGCCCATCGGGGCATGATATCAGCGCGGCCTTTGGCAAGGATAACGGCGGCGCTATTCCCTCAAATCTTCTGCAGTTTCCAAATACCGAGAGCAACAGCACCTACCTCCGCCTATGCGAGACCTTCGGAATCAAGCCGCACTCCGCCCGCTTTCCGCGACTGCTCCCCGAATTCTTCATAAAATTCCTGACTGATCCCGGTGACATGGTGGTGGACATCTTCGGCGGAAGCGGCACCACCGCGGAAGCCGCCGAATTACTTGCACGCCGCTGGAAAACCGTGGACTTGGAGCCGAATTACGCCAAATCATCTGTATTCCGCTTTTTGGCTGACCGTTCCGAAAGCGAAGTCAAAGCGATACTTGCCGGCATCGACGCCTGTGCATCACCAATAATAGAGCCACGCCAACTCCAACTGCTGTGAATACCAGCGAGCAGGTCCGATTCGACAGGGGCTGATTTGCGGGCCGATAACGATGTATGTGGATGCCTGCATGCCTATCTATTGCGCCCGCCGGGACTCGAACCCGGAACATTCCGCTTAGAAGGCGGATGCTCTATCCAATTGAGCTACGGGCGCGCCTGAACAATAGTGTATCGCACAATAACCAACCTTGGAAAATAGAGATTGCGGTGCGGGTTTCGTTGGCATGGAAGAGATCATCCGGGCACCGGATTCTGATTGGTGTCAACCGGAGATTTTAAACTTCCAGCAGCAACCGCGTGGGATCTTCCAGAGATTCCTTCACATGCACCAGGAAACTCACGGCCTGCTGCCCGTCGATCAGGCGATGGTCATAAGACAGTGCCACGTACATCATCGGACGTATGACAATCTGGTCATTGACCACCACCGCCCTCTTTTCTATTTTGTGCAGGCCCAGAATCGCGCTCTGCGGCGGATTGAGAATCGGTGTGGACAATAGCGATCCGAAAACGCCGCCGTTGGTGATCGTAAATGTGCCTCCGCCCAGTTCTTCAAGCGTAATTTTGCCTTCGCGGGCGCGTTGGGCCAGTCGTTTAATTTCCGTTTCAATCTGGGCCATGGAAAGCTTATTGGCATAGCGCACCACCGGCACCACCAGGCCTTTTTCCGTAGCCACCGCCACGCCCAGATGAACATTGTTTTTATAAATGACAATGCGATCCTGAATCTGGGAATTGACAATGGGCACTGCCTTGACCGCCGCACAAACCGCGCGGCCGAAAAAGGAAAGGAATCCCAGTCCGACGCTGTGGGTTTTTTCAAACTTCTCTTTGTATTTTTCGCGCAGGGCCATCACCGCGGACATATCAATTTCGTTAAAGGTTGTGAGAATAGCGGCGCTGTGCTGGGCTTCCACAAGGCGGCGGGCAATGGTTTCGCGCAATTTAGACATTTCAACGCGCGTTTCCTCCGGTCCTTCGCTCCTGGCGAGCGGTGCGGTGGGGGACGGCTTTTGGGGAGCAGGTCGCGCTGCCGGAGCCGGAGCGGCGGCCGCGGCGGGGGTGCTGTTTTGCGTTTCCAAAAACTGTACGACATCGCCCTTGGTAAGTCGATTTCCGGGACCGGTGGGAGATATTACGGCGGGGTCCAGATTGTTTTCCTTGACAATCCGTTCCACTGCCGGTGAAAGCGTTTTAGCGGCTGGTTTGTCCGTGCTGCGCCCGGCCGCTGTTGACGCAACAGGCGCAGCTTTTGCGGCCGGCTTGGCGCTACCGACAGCGCCTTGCTCAATGCGGGCGACAATATCGCCTACGTTGACGGTTTGTCCCGCGGTTTTAACGATGCGCAGCACCCCTTGCGTGCCGGCGGGTAATTCGACGGTGGCTTTGTCGGTTTCAAGTTCCGCTACCACATCATCGGATGTCACCGGATCACCATCGGCTTTTACCCAATTGGCAATGCGAGCCTCCGTGACGGATTCCCCCAAGCCGGGGACAAACAGATCAACGAGTGTGTTACTCATACGTTTTAATTCTTTCATGCTGTTAATGACCTAGCCTCGCGGCATATTTCCTAAACGCCCCCACGTTATAACGCGCCGGAACTTACCGGGAAAGCGGCGGCAGCGCCGAGCGGCAGCCACTGGGGGGGGCACCGGTGGGCCTGGAGGTTCCAGCGGCGTTTACTTGGCGATCGGCGCGCCTTCGGTCACTTCCACATCGCTGGGGCGGACTTCAAGTTTGGCGACGGAAGATTCTTTGCCGACAACATCCGCCACTGACAGATTCAGCGCCCGTGCCAGAATCTCCGCCTGTTCGTGTACATGCCGCTCATGCGAACCCGCGGCCGGTGAACTCGACGGCTTGCGGCCAATATAAGTTAATTTCTGCATGCCCGGCCAGTGATAATGCAATTTCGCGCCAATAAATGGATACACCCCATTGTTTCGAGGTTCTTCCTGCACCCATACCATTTCCACGCCGCGCGGATAGGTGCGGGCGATTTCGGTAAGTCGATCCGCGTAGAACGGATAAATCTGTTCCAGACGGAGAATCGCAATGTCGGTAATGCGATTTTTCTCTCGCTCGGCCAGGAGTTCATAATAAATCTTTCCGCTGCAAATCAGTACGCGCCGCACGCGTGAACGATCCAGTTTTGATATCTCATCGATAATTTCTTCAAATTGACCGCCGCTGAATTCCTCCAGCCGTGATACCGCCAGCTTGTTTCGCAGCAGACTTTTTGGGGCCATGATAATCAGCGGCTTGCGGAAGCTGCGGTGCATTTGTCGCCGCAGCAGATGGAAGTATTGCGCCGGTGTGGTGGGGTTGCACACTTGAATATTATCTTCCGCGGCCAGTTGCAGGAAACGCTCGAGTCGGGCATGGGAATGCTCCGGTCCCTGGCCTTCATAACCATGCGGAAGCAGCATGACCAGGCCGTTATATTTACCCCATTTGGTTTCCGCGCTGACAAGAAACTGATCAACGATCGGCTGGGCCATGTTCACAAAATCGCCGAACTGCGCTTCCCACATCACCAGGGCGTGGGGGTCCGCGGAAGAAAATCCGTATTCAAATCCCACCACCGCCAATTCCGAGAGCATGGTGTTGATGATCGTGAATCGGGCCTTGGCTTCGCCAAATGCTGCCAGCGGATTATAGGAATTACCGTTTTCCGAATCAAAAACTACCGCATTGCGATGGCTGAATGTTCCCCGGCAAACATCCTGCCCGGTCAGGCGCACCCAGATGCCCTCATTGAGCAATGAGCCAAGGGCCAGCATTTCACCGTTACCCCAGTCGATGCCTTCGCCCTTGCGCACCGCATCAAGCCGCAGCTTGTACATTTGCGCGACTTTCGGGTGGGGTGAAAAATCATCGGGAAATTTGCAGACTTTTTCCGCGATCGCCAGAAGCTGTTGGGAACTCACGGCCGTATCCACGCGCCAATCGCGGATATCACGCGGCACTTTCAGCAGGTCTTTCCACGGGCCATGCACCGGCGGCGGCGCTTCCGTGGGTTTGAACGTCTGCGCGTATTCATGCGCTTTATCCATGCGTTCATGTACGTCGCGCGCCATATCATCAAGCTCAATGACCGTAATCTGTCCGGCATCCAGAAGATGTTTGGCGTAAAGCTGCCGCGTGGTGGGATGGCTCGCAATGTCTCGATACATCACCGGTTGTGTGACACTGGGATCATCCATTTCATTATGGCCCCGGCGACGATAACACACCAGGTCGATAATCACATCGGCTTTGAAACGCTGACGAAATGCGATGGCCAGTCGGGCGGCCTGCACCACCGCTTCGGGATCGTCTCCATTAACGTGAAACACCGGGGCTTGAATGGCCTTGGCCACATCAGTGGGATAGCGTGTGAATCGTCCGTCGCCGGGGTTGGTGGTAAAGCCGATCTGGTTGTTGACGATAATATGCACCGTGCCGCCGGTGCGATAAGCTTCCAGTTCGGAAAGATACAACGTTTCAGCCACAATGCCCTGGCCGGTAAACGCGGCATCTCCGTGCATCAGCACCGGCATGACACGTTGCCGCGTGGCATCGCCCTTGCGGTTTTGCTTGGCCCGGACAATACCTTCCACCACGGGATCAACAATTTCAAGGTGGCTGGGATTGGCCGAAAGAGATAGATGCACCGATCGACCCGCGCGCGTGGTGTAGTCATAAGCGTATCCGAGATGATATTTCACATCGCCGTCTCCCTGGGACTTCTGCGGACGATCCAGCACCTCGGCCATAATCATCTCATAAGGCTTGTGCATGGTATGAGCCAGCACATTAAGCCGGCCACGGTGCGGCATGCCTATGACAATTTCATCGACTCCGTTATTGGCACCCTGTTCCACCACTTCATCCAGCAGATTAATGAGAGATTCCGCGCCCTCAATACTGAACCTTTTGGTGGTCGGGTGCCGGCGCTGCAGAAATAATTCAAAATCCTCCGATGCCGCCAGACGCGACATGATGAACTTGCGATCATCATCGGATAACTGCGGCTTGTTAAGGGTTGGTTCCATCATATCCTGAAGGAATTGACGCTGATCCGGATCACGAATGTCCATATATTCAACCGCCAGCGTGCCGCAATAGGTGCTCCGCAGCATGGTAATAAGTTGCCGCAACGGTACACGCCCGCCGCCGCCGAAATTTCCGGCATTCACGGATCGATCGAGATCCGCTTCGCTTAAATGAAACTCATCCAGGCTAAGCAGCGGATGTTCGGTGGCGTTATGTCCCAGCGGATCGAGATCAGCGATCAAATGTCCGAGTTCACGGTAGCTATGAACCAGATCGGATATCTGCAAATCCGGTTCACCTTCCTCCGGTGCGTGCGTCGTCACGGCCATGCTGACACGGGCGGGAGGCGTATCCGAAGCCAGATCAAAGCCGCGAAAAAACCATTGCCACTGTGGATCAATGGCTTCCGGGTTTTGCTTCCATTGTTCGTAAAGATTTTGTAAAAATTCTGGACTCAATCCCTCCAGCGATTTATTGCAATCACTTCCGACAACATCCGACGTAACCACGTATTTACTCCGAAAAAGCATCCGGGCTGTTCATCGCCCATACAACATCAACTCTCTATAGACTAGTGTAGCGAATTAAATGTCGCCAGTGAAATCAACCTCATATAATCGCTTATACGAATAAGTGTGTCAACGAGCCAAGCCGCTTTGACACGCAACTATGATTTTCATCTTCGCGCCCATCCATAAACGCACCCGTCACCGGCTATCGCCTGATTTTTAGTATCGGCACAATCAGCAGGCTCGCATTATCGGAAGTGCGGGAATTCTCTAATCCGTGAGAAAGTATACATTAAGACGGAATATTTCTACGTTGGAATCGCATGGCGCCGAGAGTAATTATCTTACATTCCTTTGCCGCAGGTGTGGCAATACATCCGGGCAGTGTACCAGTCCACCCCATCCCCTTTTAGCCGCGTGTGCTTGCACCGCGCGTTTTGCAAGGCAGTCGTCAATGTTGAGAAAGGAGTAAGTCGATCGCGGGGGTTGCCTCATCTTGCGACAGTCCCGGCGCGCCGAGCCTCTACTGCTGTAACTGTTTACCGCTCCGCGGCAAATATTCGCAATAATGGCGCTGGCGCATTTGTCTTTGCGCTGGTATGCTTGCGGTCGCTATGGATGGCGAAGTAAAAATACGTCGTAACAAGCTGATGGCAAA
>JAJYGE010000082.1 GCA_021785155.1 Planctomycetota bacterium | reverse complement strand
CATCACAATGCGATCATGCTACGGCGGCAATGATAGAAAGGCGGCGGACTGCAAATCATGCCGTCGCGATCCGAAGGGTCATTGGACAGGCTCCCCGGAGCCTGTCCAAGTGATACCCGATAAAAGTCATAAGCAATTGCAGGATGTGGACTTACGCGTTTTGGCCTGAAGATACATAAGTCATTGCGTTAAAATGGTCTGCGATATTCATGACTGATTACCCGGACAGGCTAGTGCTCTGTCACGTCTACAAATTAGGATTGACGGTGGGCCACGGGGTTGTGGGCGCGAAGCAAGGAGGATTGTGTATGAGAACATACATTGACGACGAGCGACAAAGCCCACGAGCTCTTGGCCCCCGCCCCGCAGGGTTGGCCGCAAACGCCCCATCTGCGGCGTCGCATCAGCTCAAGGGGTCCAGAGACCCGGTTTTCGCCGCCGGCTCCTTGCAGTTGGGGCGTTTGCGGCCAATCAATCCTAATTTGTAGGCGTGACAGAGCACTACGATGATTTTTTGCGATAGACATTCAGGCCGATTTTTTCGTCTCTGTCCGGTACCGAAACGTTGCCTTCGGTTGAGGCGATGATAATCGTTTTACCCGATGCGGATGGTCCGAATTCTTTGTTCAAATCCACCTTGATGGTGAGGATACTTCCTTCAACTTTAATTTCTACGTTTTTCATCTGGATCTCCTGTTGTTTTATTGCAACAATTCATCATCGCGATCAATTGAACCCGCTGCAATCAATTACTATACCGTGCGAGCATTTCCGTTACCACGCATTGTAATGGCATTACCCCCTGATTCTGGAGCGCAATTATACTTCACCATTAAGCTTCATCAATCGCGGGCTGGTTTGCAACATAAGTTGCACCCGTTCAAAGTGGGTCAACCATTCGGCAATGTTGGCCTGCAACATATCTGCCGGTGGCCCGAAGAGTCCGGTCGAACAAGCGGCACCTTGCATGGTGGCCACCTTCATGCGGTACGTTGCCAGTGTGCGTTCACCAAAGCGCTCACATTCAAACCAGTCCTGCGAAAGAAACACGAGAACCGGAACACGCGGGCCGCCACAGATGGACAATTCGTTGGCCAATTTCGTTCCGGCATCGGTGGCGGAAGGGTCGAATTTCTGTTCCCGATGCACAAAACGCAGATCAATTGTTTCGGTAACCTCAGCGATACGTTGAAAGATCGGGCAGGCATTGACACAATCACCACACCATACGCCCGTCAGGCACAGCACATACATTTTTCTGCGAAAACCTTGCAGCAAAGTTTTTTGCTCCGCAGTAAGCACAACACTGTCATACAGATTCTGCCAGCGCTGCCGCTGTTCGGAATTTGCGCAAAGATGCAGCAATTGGGTATAGGGTAAGGCATCGGTGAAAGCTGTTTTGAAATCAAATGCCATACTATGCATCTCCTTATAAAATAACATCAATACAACCAGTAATCAGTTCAGTAAGGCCCATCCGCCTCGCGGCAGTTTGAATTCCACCGCCGCCGGGAAGCCGACTTCACCTGGCCGCTGCGGCGGCGACGAAAGCCTTGAATAATTCCGGGTGCGGTGGATCATCCAACCCCTCGGCATGCCACTGTACGCCAAGCCAAAACTTCAGGCTGCTATCTTCAATCGCTTCGACTATACCGTCTGGACTAATCGCCGAAACTTTCAGTCCGGTGCCCAAGCGATCAAGGGCTTGGCGATGGCGACTATTAACCGTGGCCTGATCACAGTTAAGTATAGCGCGCAGATGGCTTTGGGGTGTAATTGAAATGCTGTGCCAGGCATTTTTGTCGGTTGTGTTGGCGGGGTTTCCGGCGTGCGCCACGGGTAGATCGCGCGGCACATCAGGAATGTATTGATGCAGCGTGCCGCCGCGCTGTACGTTCATAGCCTGACAGCCAAAACATATTCCCAGCACCGGCATATTTCGGCTTTGGGCCGACGCGAGCATAGAGAGATCAAAGAACTGCCGCAGCGAATCCAGGCGGCGCGTTTTGGGATGCGGAGGCTGCCCATAAAGAGATGGATCAAGATCATCCCCACCCGGAATCAGCAGGCCATCAATAACCTGCATATACGCATCCTGCAGAGCGGAATCGCGGGTGTGATGCAAAAGCATGGGAATTCCGCCGGCTTTTTCTATGGCCAGTGGGTAGGCCATGGGAAGTTCGTAAACCGGGCGTGACTGGTCGGCGGCTTGGTTGTCAAGAGATATGCCGATAATCGGGCGGCTGGGCATGGTGGCTGTCTCCGTTTTTGGTTTATTGCTTATTGCGGTGCCGCAGTAACAGTGCCACGACCATCACTTGCAGGATCAAACCGCCAGCCATCCATTCCAACGCGGTAAGCTGATACAAAATGCGGTAATTCCACCAATAAGGATTTCTGGCCGTCGCGACGACATGAATCGCCGTTAATCCATCCCAAGCCCCCACCACCAGACACAGCACCACGACCGCCTGAATAATCGTCGCCAGCAGCAGCGAAAGTGAAAATTCCGCCATATCACTTTTTCTATGCGCACTGCGTAATTGCTGAAGAATATCCTCCAGCACCGGCTTAATGGGTTCCGAGTCGCGGTGCGTTAATTTTACTGCGATGGCCGAGGCCAACGCTTCCGCATCCGGCGGTAACGCAGTGCCAGTGGTATTCGAGGCGCTTTTTGTGGCGATATCTTCGGAAGATACCGGCGCATCGCCGGGTATTAATGGCACGGGGGCGGGATCACGATTGGGACTGTTTCCCTCGCGGACAATAATTCGCGCCGCGTCCGCCAACGATCGCACGATAAAGTTCGGTGTGATGGCCGGCACATTGTCATTGCCTTCCATTTGCTTTTCCGGATCGGAAAGTAAAATGGTTCGACATCCCACTGATGCGCCGGCTGCCACATCGCGCGGCTGATCTCCAATCATCCAGCACTGCGAAAGATCAAGATTAAAATCCTCCCGCGCGGCTTTGAGCATACCCGGCTTGGGCTTGCGCCATTCATGATCCAATTTATATTCCGCAACAACGGCATCGGGATGATAGGGACAGTAATAGCTGGCATCCACATGCGCCCCGGCCTGTTCCTTTAGCTGGCGAATCATTTCCTGATTGACGGATTCAACAGCCGCTTCATCAAACATTCCCCGCGCCACACCGCTTTGATTGCTGACTACAACTATGCGATAACCCAGCCGTCGCAGTGATGCGATGGCCGCAGCCGCTCCGGGCAGCAATTTCACCTGCGCCGGATCACCCAGATAGCCATCATTGGCGATGATGGTGTTGTCCCGATCCAAAAACACCGCACGTTCAGCCATAATATCACACTGCCTTTAGAACTTGCCCATCGGTTTTAAACCGACGGCTTGCCGGTAATAATATCCACGCCCGTCACCGCCGATCCA
>JAJYGE010000211.1 GCA_021785155.1 Planctomycetota bacterium | reverse complement strand
GCATCTGGGCCAGAAAATGCCCGTGCGCCTGGAGGGATTGCATACGACAGTCCAGGCGCGAATCCGGCAAATTGTGCCGCGGGTTAATGCGGAAAGCCGCAGTTTTATCGTCAAAGCCGCCGCCAAATTTCCATCCGGCGTGTGGCCAGGGATGTATGGCAACCTGATTATTCCCACCACCTCGCATAACGTTCTGGTGGTGCCGGAGGCGGCCATTGAACATATTGGACAACTGGATCTCGTGACGTTACTTGTCCATGGGCAATTGGTGCGTCAAACCGTGCAACCGGGGCGACATATTGGCACGATGCGTGAAATTCTTTCCGGCGTGGTTGCCGGGCAGCGGATGGTTCTTACATCCGCAAAATCCCCAATCTCAAATCCCCAATCGCCAATGAATCATTCCACCACCGCGGAGGGTCAGCGCCCATGAGCACCCCGCTTTCGGACGCCCGCGCTGATGAATTAAGCCCCATTGAGCGCGTGGTCAAAATTTTTCTGCATTCCAAACTTTCCCTGGTGTTGATACTTTTAGCGGTTCTTTTGGGTGCCGCATCACTGCTGATTACACCGCGTGAAAAAGACCCGCAAATTGTCGTTCCGATGGTCGATATTTATGTCGGCTTCCCCGGCCATAGCGCCAAAAGCGTGGAACAACTGGTCACCACCCCGCTGGAGCAACTGCTGTATCATATTCATGGCGTTGAATATGTCTATTCCACCAGCCAGCGCGATCAATCCATGGTCACCGCCCGATTTTATGTCGGACAGGATGTGGAACGCAGCGTGGTGAAGGTGTTTCGCAAAATCAAGCAGCATCTCAATCGCGTGCCCGCCGGTGTCACCGGCTGGGTTATCAAACCCGAAACCATTAACGACGTGCCAATTGTCACGCTGACTCTGACCAGCAAAACAGCCACCGCTGTGGCGCTGCGGCAATCAGCGGAGGAACTCGCCGCCCGCCTTGCCGCCGCACCCAACGTATCACGCGCGTATGTCATCGGTGGCCGACCGCGCGTGGTCTATGCGTACCTAAGCCCATCGAAAATGCACGCCTACAACATTACGCCTCTGGAGATTGATCGGGATATTGAGGCGGCGAATGTCACCATGACAGCGGGCAATTATCAGCGCAATAATAATGAGATTCATGTATTGGCGGGAACGGCCTTTGCCAATGCCCGACAATTGGGGCGAATGGTGGTGTCCGTTTGGCATCAGCAGCCGGTGTATTTAAGCAATGTCGCCAGAATCGTCGATGGTCCGGCGGAAGTTCATTCCTACGTCTGGCATAATTGGGGGCCTGCCGCCCGCGTGCATGAGGCTCCTGATTTTCCCGGTACCGTGCTGGCCGGACATGCTGTGCGCAGTGTGCATGCCGCAACGCCCGCGGTTACCGTTGCCATTGCCAAAAAAGCCGGCAGCAACGCGGTAACGGTGGCGGCGGATGTTATTCATCGCGCCAGGAAGCTGGCACAGGTGATGCTCCCATCGGACATCAATATGATTGTGACCCGCAACAGCGGCCTGTCGGCCAATGCCAAGGTCAACGGACTCGTGGAGAGCCTGCTGGTCGCCATTGTGATCGTCATTGTCCTGCTGACCATCGGCCTTGGCTGGCGGGAATCCATTGTTGTGGCGGTGGCCATTCCAGTGGTATTCGGGCTGACACTGGCATGTAATCTCATGCTCGGTTTCACGATTAATCGCGTGACGCTTTTCGCCTTGATACTTTCTCTGGGACTGCTGGTGGATGACCCGATTGTGGATGTGGAAAACATCAGCCGCCATTTTGCCCTGGAAGGCAAAGCCACACGCCTTATTGCCCTGAAAGCCATTTCAGAAGTTCTGGGGCCGCTGATTGTCGCCACGTTGGCGGTGATTCTGTCCTTTATCCCCATGTTTTTTATTACCGGCATGATGGGGCCTTACATGCGGCCCATGGCTTTCAACGTGCCGGTGGCCATGCTCATGTCCATGCTGGTGGCGTTTACCATCACGCCCTGGATGGCGTATCACATGTTGAGGAACAAACACCGCGAGACGGAAATTGCGGCCCGTGAAGAATCGGCTGATCCGCACGTGGTTCCGGTCATCCAGCGCACCAGACGCTATAAGGTGTTTTCAGTTCTGCTGGGATCCATGCTGAAATATCGTTGGGCCCGGTGGGGATTTCTGCTGGCCGTAGCAGGCATCACGATGTTTGCGGTCATGCTGCCGGCGCTGCGGCTGGTGCCGCTGAAAATGCTGCCATTCAGCGATCAGAGCAATCTGCTGATTGTTGTCCATGCCCCGCGTGGCACAACCTTGCAAGCCACTGATGCCGCCACACGGGCTTTGGTGCATCGCTTGGAGCGATTACATGAGGTCGTGGACATAACAAGCTATGTTGGTGTACCGGAACCCATGGATTTCAATGGACTTGTGCGACATTATTTCATCCGCAATCAGCCCAATGACGCGCAGATTGCCATTGATCTGGCGGGCAAACAACAACGCGCCATGCAGACCCATGAGATCGCTCTGCGAATCCGCAACAGCCTCACCGCCATTGCGCATCAATATGGCGTTCGCATTCAAATTGTTGAAGCCCCTCCGGGGCCGCCGGTGCTTGATACCATCGTCGGTGAAATTCATGGCTCTCCCGCCACCAGCTACCATCAGATGCAATTGGCCGCCCGCACCTTGCGCCATCGCCTGCTGCTGGAGCCTGATGTGGTGGATGTCGATGACAGCATACAGGCCCCACAGAAGCAAATGGTGTTTATTACCGATAAACGAAAGGCGGCCCTCAGTGGCGTAACGACCGAAGAAATTTCTCGAACACTCGCTCTGGCTCTGGGTGGAAAAATCGCCGGCACGATTCACGCCCCGCGCCAGCGGCAACCGCTGAACATTATCCTCCGATTGCCCATATCCCGCCGCTCCAGCCGTACGCAGTTATCCCGAATTTTCGTCCGTGGCTCCAAAGGTGTGCTCGTACCGCTGGCGGAATTGGGGCATTGGAAACGTGAATCCGCCGGACAAGCCATTTATCATAAGGATCTCCGCCGGATTGTATACGTCTACGCCGATACCGCCGGACGCCCGCCGGTCAATGCGATATTGGATACTGAGGCGGACCGTCTGCCCGATGGCGCTGCACCGAAAATTGCGGGCATGACGCATATCGGCAGTGGTTGGATTCATGAAGTCAAACCCCGTCCGCTGGCGGATCGTTCCTTCTTCCATGACGGATCGGGAATCGCCTGGCAACTGCCGCCCGGTCTGCACGTTAATTTTGCCGGCGAAGGTGAATGGCGCATCACCATCAACGTGTTTCGTGATTTAGGCCTGGCTTTTGGTGCCGCGATGATCGGCATTTATGTGCTGCTGATTGCTCAAACGGGTTCCTTCCTTTTACCCTTGATTATCATGCT
>JAJYGE010000389.1 GCA_021785155.1 Planctomycetota bacterium | reverse complement strand
AGCCCTGGTGTTGCCGCTTCCGGTGAATTCCAATTTACTGCTGCGGAAATATCGTCGGCGTCCCTTCGCGCGATGGGGCTTTTGCCGCTTTAGCCAATGGTGCCGGCAGGCGGAAAAACTGGTGCGCGAGTATGACATTCGACTTCGACACGTTGATGATTTGACCGGCACGCTTTCCGGCGGCAATCAGCAGAAGGTTGTTCTGGCGCGGGAATTATCGGATATGCCGGACTTAATTCTGGCGGTCAATCCAACGCGCGGGCTGGATATTGGGGCGACGACTTTTGTGCTGCGGCAATTATTGGACGCGCGCCGGCGCGGGGCGGGAATTATTTTAATCCATGGTGATTTGGATGAATTACTTTCCGTCAGTGACCGCGTGGCGGTGATCAGCGGTGGAAAATTACAGGCGACGGCCTGGCCGCACGCCACTGCGGATCATATCGGCCGCCTGATGCTGGGAGGTGCCTGATGATAAAGCGATTATTACGGCGGATGGGGAACGCCGTGACGGCCGTAGCGCTGGCGGCACTGGTGTGTGCGGCGGTGCTGGCTCTGGCGATTGGCGCGGTGGCACTGTTGGGTTATCCCCCCATACGCGTGGCGGATTTGTGGCTGCATGGCGCAGCCGGCAACTGGTACGCCTTGAGCAGTTCATTTGCGGATGCCTGCCCTTTGTTGCTGACGGGTTTGGCGGCGGGCGTGGCATTTCGCGCCGGGGTTTTAAATATCGGCGCGCAGGGGCAATTTCTCATCGGGGGACTGGTGGCCGTGGCACTAAGCACGCGGATGATCATGTTTCATCAGCCGGTACTGGTCATGGCGATGGCATTAACGGGTGGCGCACTGGCCGGGGGACTGTGGGGATTGTTGGCCCAATATCTGGAGCATTACCGGTCGGTGCCTGTGGTATTGTCAACGATTCTGCTGAATTTTGTGGCGCTTTATCTGGCGGCTGCGGCTTTGCAGGGGCCTTTGCGGGCGGTGGGAACCGCGGCGGCCCAAAGCCCCGAGATCGCCGGAAAATACTGGTTGCCGCTGCTGGTGCCATATACTGATTTTCATATTGGAATTATTCTGGCTTTGGCCACGGCGGTGCTGTTGTGGATCGTTCAGGAACGCACCATCTTTGGCTTTGAAACGCGGGTGTTGGGCCTTAATGCCGGTACGGCAAAAGCTATGAATATGCCGGTGACATGGCGGCAATTTCAAATTATGTTCATCAGCGGCGGCTGTGCGGGCTTCGGCGGAGCCATTCAAGTTTTGGGACAGATACATTTTATGACCCCCCACATGGGAAATTACGGTTATGCCGGTATTGCGGTGGCTCTTTTGGGGCGGTTGAATCCGCTGGGCATTGTTCTCGCGGCAATATTTTTTGGATTTCTGGATACCGGGGCGTTTCGGGTGGAGGAAAGTTCTCTGGCCTTGCCGCATGATATAGCCAATGTTGTCAAAGCCATGGTGATATTGGTGATGCTCGTGCTGGCAGGCTTGTCCCTGCGCCGATCGCGGCGCGCGAAATTGCCCGCAGCGGCATCCGCGCCAGGCAATGGAGTATCCGCATGAGCGTATCGCACAACCTGCTGACTTTCTTATCGCGCCAGGCCGTTACGGCGGCCACCCCCTTGATTCTGGCGGGAGTTGGTGAGTTGGTGGGGGAACTATCGGGTGTCATCAACATCGGTATTGAAGGTGCGATGCTGATGGGATGTATCTCGGCCTATACTGTTACGGCGGTAAGCGGCCATGGCATGGTGGGTCTGCTTGCGGCTATTGGAACCGGCATGGTCATGGCGGTGATATTCGCGGCGGCGGCGGTGTGGGGACGGGCGGATCAGATTGTCGCCGGCACGGCCATGGATATTCTGGGTGTGGGCCTAAGCGGCATGGTATGGATGATCTACCAGAACTGGCGGGAAAATCTTGGTTTTTCGACCGCCTTGCCCCATGGCAGCGGCTTTTCGCCGGTGGCTATTCCGCTGCTGCGTGACATACCCTATTTCGGGCCGGTTTTGTTTCATCAGTATATGCTCTGGTATATCACGATATGTTTATGCGTTGCGGTATGGTGGATGCTGCACCGCACGCGTCTGGGGCTGATTATTCGTGCCCTCGGTGATGCACCGGAGGCCTGCCACGCCGCGGGGGTGCGCATACGATTGGGCCGGTCGATGTGTCTGCTGTTTGCGGGGGCGTGTTCCGGGGCCGCAGGCGCGTATTTAAGCATTATGCAGACACATGCCTTCGCCACGGACATGACCGGCGGCGAAGGTTTTGTGGTGTTGGCATTGGTCATCTTCGGTCGCTGGACCCTTCCGGGCCTGGCGGCGGGGTGCGTATTTTTCGGGTTCATCAACAGTCTGCAACAAACGCTTCAGGCCGCCCGGTATACATCACAAAATGCGATGCTCCACACCCTGACGCACATTCCGTTCCAATTCTTTCAGATGTTGCCGTATGTCGCCGCCATTGCCGCATTGGCCATCATGTCCCAAAAGGCCCCCGGGCCGAAATATATCAATGTTCCGTGGCCCGCGGAGCCGTAAAACGTTTTGCGGATTCGATCCGGCTATTTCCCGGTTAATCGGATATTTAACTTTACCAGCGGGGTGGGGACTTCATAGTGCTGATTTTCCACCTGATCGGCCCGGATTTCATTTAGCGCCGGTCCGGGCAACAGATCGCGCACCACCGCAATTTCATCGCAGGCGTCGCGTTTGGGGCATTTCACGCAGTCGCTCCAGACTTTCAGCGGAAGCGCGGATTTTTCCACAATATGGAAGCCGAGTTTCTCAAAAAAGCGTTGTTCATACGTCAGGGCAAAAACCCGCCGCAGGCGCAACGCCAACGCTTCACGAACGACCGCGTCCACAAGTTGCCGGCCAATTCCGCGGCCCTGAAAATCGGTGTCTACGGACAGGCTTTTTACTTCGGCCAGATCCGCCCAGACAATTTCCAGCGCGCACACGCCGATAATCCGGCTGTGTCCTTCCGGGGCATTTTCGGCGGCTTCATAAACCATAAAATCCCGCAGTGTCTCATAGAGTTCCGCATGAGATCGAAACAACATTTTTCCGAACCGGGCGTGCTGCGCGATAAGCTCGGCGATGCGCGGAACGTCCGTGATAATGGCATGGCGAATCATGGTAACGGTCTCCGGGGCACAATTTCCCCCGGAAATGATTGTACCGTGTTTGGGCCGGGTTTGAAGAGTGTCGTGCGATGGAAAAGCGGGGGGCAACCAGCAGTCAGTGCTCTGTCACGCCTAATATTTAGGCGTAACAGAGGTGAACGGGGGGGCTGCGTAGACGCCAAGCACGCGTCGGATGCCGTTAAAGCCGTCGCCGTTGCACTTCCCGTTGGGTCGTTGTCACGTCCTGATATAGGTTGTCACTTTTGGGAATGGAAATATCAGGAGT
>JAJYGE010000328.1 GCA_021785155.1 Planctomycetota bacterium | reverse complement strand
AACATGACGAACTCAGTGGCCCGCAACTGGTCATCGGCGTTTTGCAGCATGTGCGCAAAGCGCTACTCGGAAGATTCAACCGTATTGAAGTTGATAATCAAAGCGATGCCGCGGAATAATTTTAGCAATGACGCTCGCCCATCCTTGCGAAGAGCCGATGGCGTGGCGTGACGAAAATCATGGTGACGCGCCCGCTTTCAGCGAAGCATCGTGGAAGCGGGGGCTCGCCGATTTTCCTGCGGTGGCACGCCACGTCTATTGTTGATTTTGACCGGGGCTTGCCAGGAAACGGCTGGCCATGCCCAAAACATGCCGCGCTGGGAGGCAAATCGTGAAATCCATGGTAATATGCCCTATGACTCGGTAGCGCACCAACTGAGCCATATAAATGACCATCACCGCCCCGGCTTAGCTGGACGGTGGGCCATGCGATTGGCATCGCTTGCGCTGGAAGTATTTTGCATCGGCAGTATATCGTGATGAACAAACTCAATTCGGCGGAAGCAAAAGTTCAGGCACAGAGGCTTTGGACGGGCATTATTGCGTGGAGCATTGTATCGATTGCTTCACTGGTTATTGCCATCCAGGCGTGGCATCGGCAGGTAAAAGATTTGGCCATGCCGCACCCGCTGGACATAAATGACTTCAACCGCTGGCTCCGGATGCTGCCGCAGTTTTTGCATCAGCATGCCGCCATCAGCGGCAATCTCTGGCCGATGCCGCCGTTTACGTTTGTACTGCTGGCTCCGCTTTCATGGATGTCATTTCCGGCGGCGCAATTTACATGGGTATTGTGTAAAACAGTCATGCTGGCGATTATTTTTTATTCCAGCATGGCCATTGTGCGGCGCAGCGGGGGAAAAATTGACCCGCTGCCCATGGCACTGATTCTGTTAATCTGGCTTTGGCCCGTCGTGGGAGATATGCAGGAAGGGCAGATGAATCTGCTGATGCTTACGCCCCTGGCAGCGGGGTTGTTTTTTATTCAACGGGAGGAATTATGGACGGATGTCCTCGGCGGACTGCTTGTTGCCATGGCGGTTGCCATTAAAGTTACGCCGCTGATTTTTCTGGTGTATCTGCTTTGGCGCAAACGCTGGATACCGGCTTTGTCCATCCTTGGTGGGATTGTATTCTGGCTTTTTGTTCCGCTGGCAATATGTTTCGGGCCTCACCAGGCCGTCCGGTGGAATCAGCAATATATTCATGCCATGATCGCGCCCTATTTGGTAAAGGGATCGGTGTCGATCGTGTCGGGAGAATCACTGCCGGGTTTCCTGATTCGCCTGCTGGCCCATCGCGCCGCGTTTATCACCTATCACCATGGCGTGGCGAAGAAATATTATGTCAATGTGTTGAATTTATCCGCACCGGTCGCCCAGCGGATTGTAAGAATTGTTCTGGTGAGCATTGGGGTTATTGGCCTGGTGTGGATGCGCCGCACTCTACCCACCTTCAAAAGCCGCCGCTATATATTTGAAATTGGCGCTGTGGCGGCTTTTCTACTGTGGGCGGAAGCGTGGTGCTGGGTGCCACACTATGTTACGCTGATTTTCACGCTCATGGCGGCGGGACTCATTGCCAGTGATTCAGCAGCCAAGCCGGCAGCGCGCTGGCGAATGACCATTTTACTGGCCATCGCCGCAGTTCTCATGATGCTGACATCGGATATGGTAAAAGTATTCGGCCCGCACGCCCCCAACTACAGCCGCACGTATGATCCGGTACTTTTCGCCGGCATGATTCTGGTGTTGGGCATCATGACCGCCGGATATCCCTGGTCCGTCGCCAGCGCCCGCGCGGAGGTACCGGTACTGCCGCCGGATCCAAGCCCGTCGGCCTAAAACTTGTAAAACATCGAACCGATAATCAGCGTGTCATTGCGTTTGCGGCCCAATGTGTGAATAGCAATGTGTCCCCAAGGGATCAGGCTTTACGCGTCCAGTGCCTTTAAGCTTACCGGGGATTCCAGCCGCACCGTCCACGCCGCCAACAGCACGGCAATTGCCAATAACACCGCTCCGGTGGTCTGGTGCGCGGTGGTAATGACTGCTTGAGCCATATCGGGATGCTCCAGCGGACCACCCCCGCCCAAGGCAATCACTGCGCAGACACCCAAGAGTACCTGCAGTGTTACCACACACAACAGGGCTAAGCCAATGCGTTTAAGAATGGGTTGGTCCGGATTTAATCCCCATGCCCGGGCACCGGAAAACAGGGCTAGAAGCAGCACAATCACTGCAACGCTGATATGCAAAAGCAATACGCCGCCAATGTGCCGCAGGATTGCCCCCAGCGTTAGCTGCACCAGAAGTACCCCGACAAGTGCCCAGGCCATGCCCCGGCCAATGTGGGCGCTGAGCCGCGGCTTAGGCTGGATATTGCTGGTCCAGCTTGGTGAACACACCGCCGCCAGAACCACCAGCACCGCAAAAAACGCCTGGCCAAAGGCCCCATGCACAATCGCCAGCGGCGTGCTGGGGTCCATGCCCAACCGTGATTTGGCCAGCGTAAAGTGCCCCGTTACGCGCAAGCCCCCCATCAGGCCTTGAATAATGACCATCATCAGAGCGGTAAAAGCTGTCCATTTGACCCAGCGCCGCTGCTCATGGCGAAACAGATAAATGGTCTGAATCAGGGTTGCCAGTCCAACGAGTGTACCGAGCAGGCGGTGGGTATGTTCAAAAAATACCCCGCCGGTCATGTGCGATAATGGAAAAAAGAACATGCCGAATTTGAACGAATCAGGCCAATCCGGCACTGAAAGCCCCGCATTAAGGCCCGTTACCATGCCCCCGGCCATAATTAATACCAGTGTGGCAATAGCCGTTGAAAGGGCGAAAGAGCCTTCCGGATGCAGATATTGCCGTCGATCCGGATTGAACTTGGCGCCAAAAAACCCTCCCAGCCATGCCAGCAGGCCGGTGGAAATGACGCTGATGGGTGCCCAGACAAATTCATAGGCCACAATGCGCTGATCGGTTGTAAGGTCTCGGCCCAGCGAACCCAGCACCAGCAAATTCAACGACCCGCTGATCAGTCCAACCCACAGCCCGCCAACGGGTCCACGCCGTGTGCGCCATGCGCCCATAAATCCGCCACCGATGAGGATCACCACCAACGCCCCAAGTATCAGCGGTGCCGGCACACGATCTCCGGGCATGCGGAAAATATATCCAATCGACCACATTAAAACCGTGGTCGCCAGGCCAACGGCCAGCACATCTCCGGCATCTTTCCGACCATAAGGGCGCGGGTCAAGAACCGGCGGAACAGGCGAATGATCCGAATTTTTACTCAACGTCGAAGTCACAGGCATTATGTCATCCAAACAACATCACCATTCGATAAAGCATGATGCTAGTGGCAAAGGCGGGGCAGTTTCAAGTCAAAAACCGTCAACATTTTGATAACTTGCTGAAATTCGG
>JAJYGE010000295.1 GCA_021785155.1 Planctomycetota bacterium | reverse complement strand
GCGCACCGGTAATTTTTGATGCCACACACTCCACGCAACTCCCCGGCGGCCTGGGAACCGCTACCGGTGGACAGCGGCAATATGTTGGACTGCTGGCCAATGCCGCCACGGCAGCGGGCGTAGATGGTTTGTTTGTGGAGGTGCATCCCAATCCGGAAAAAAGCCCATCAGACGCCGCGACCATTTTTCCCCTCGATCAACTTGAAAACCTGATCCGCCGATGCCTGGCAATACGGGCGGCGGCAGAACAATATTGATCAGTTTTATCAGCACTTCGGGCTTTATGTGCGTTGGGTTTAGAACGCGGTCAGGTGATGATTTGGGGGCATTCGGCGAAGCGTTCTTTTACCTCCACAAACGCATCCTGAATTTTCAGGAACATCGCAACAATATCTGGATCAAACTGTGTGCCGGATCCCGCTTCAATCATAGAGCGGGCAATTTCGTGCGTGAACGCGTCTTTGTATAAACGCTTGGAGGTCAAAGCATCATAAACATCAGCCACCGCGACAATACGTCCGCTGATGGGAATATCCAGTCCACGCATCTGTGTCGGGTAACCGGTGCCATCAATGCGTTCATGGTGCGTGGCGATAATTTCCTTGGCGATTCGGAGAAATTCCGCTTGTGGAAATTTTCGCAGAGCAATATCAATGGTATTAGCCCCGAGGGTGGTGTGGGTTTTCATCAGGGCAAATTCGCGGTCCGTCAGACGGCCCGGTTTCAATAGTACATAATCCGGAATGGCTACTTTACCAATATCATGCAACGGACTCGTGAGGTACATCCAGCGGATGAAATTCGCGGTTATCTCTTCTTGATATTTTGGATTGGATGCCATTTCCTGTGCCAGCAAACGCGAATATGTCTGCACGCGCTCCAGGTGCATACCGGTTTCCGGATCACGCGATTCCGCGAGTTTGGCCATGGCAAATATCGCAAGATTGCGCGTATCCGTCGAAAGCACACGCTCACCGCTGTGTACACGCGCCACAAGCTCATCAGGATCATACGGCTTGGTGATAAAATCATCAGCTCCCGCGGTCAGGCCTCGCACCCGTTCCTGCGCATCGTTAAGCGACGTGATGAGAATAATGTATACATAACCCCAGACTTCCTCACGCCGGATTGTCTGGCATAGTGCCAAAGCGCTTAAAGATGATTGAATCTCCCAATCGGCCACAATCAGATGGGCCAGGCCCTGCCTGATAATTTCCAAGGCTTCTTCAGCCGTTTCCGTGCAGACAACCTCGTGTCCAGCGGTTGACAGCGTCTTACGAATTAACGTAAGACTTACTTTATTATCTTCAACCACCAATACGCGCATGAATCAAAACTCCAGAACCGGCTGCCAATTCCGCCATTTAATCCGAAATCATCGCGAAACACAATGTAGCATCGGCACAATTTGCCCGGGAGCCTGCCCAAGTAATAGACAGCGCCGCCCTGCCCGTTACTCGAACCGCCGCGCGGCGATAAATAATTTTCGGCACGTACTCGCGAACTCTTTACCAACGCGCTAAAATGAAATCTATGAGAATTGCATGGATTATCTTGACAACCTGTTTATTTACCGCCCGTCTTTGTACCGCAGCCGCAATGCAAGGCCCCGACCTGCAAATCGCTTTGACCGGCCAGAGTCATCCCTCAGGTTTATATCATGTGGGCGATCAGACAACGTTGAAAATCCGCATAAGAAATCCCGGCGCATCGGCTCAAATGCTGTCCGGTAATCTGCGATGGATGCTCAAACGCGGCCACGGCAAAGTCCCGACACTCCTGGCCACAACGCCCATACGCCCAACCATGCTTACCAGTGGCCAAATAGTCCGTATCGCATTGCCCGAAACATTCAGCGCTGTGGGCAGGTATGAATTACTCTGGCACAAAACAATAATCCAGATGCGGCAGGCATTTCAGAGTCCCCGGTGTATTTACGCTCCGAGTTCCACTCTAACCGGCAAGAGCGTCCCTTGGATTGCTTCGATGCCGCAACCATTTATTTCCGCCCATCCCGCTGGTTTTATCGGCAGCTTCATCAGTGAAACCGGTATTCGGCAGTATTTGTTTAACATTAACCTCTCCACCCATCATCGCACTGGTTTTGAGACGCGGGAATCCCGCATGGCCTTGCGTCTCAAACGATCCGGGGCACGCCTTATTCCGGTATTGACCATATCCGCCGCAGACACGCGCCAAAGCCCTCTGATTTCCAGCAACGCACTGATTCAGCAGCTCAAAACAGTTATCGGCATTTGTCCGGCAATTGTTGTACGCTTTTCAAGTGCTCCCACACCGGCAATGGCAGGCGTCGCTGATGCTCTGATTCCCCGGTTGCACGATGCCTTGCAAGCATTAAATTCATCGGTTCCGATATTTGCAACACCCGATGTAATTGGGGCTGGCAAAGGCAATATGGCATTGACCAGTTTGATCGGCGGGGTGGCCTTATCAGATACTTACCAATCCATGCGTTTGTGCCATCATCTTGAACAATCCAATGCCGCGCTCCCAGTGATGATATTGCCGAGATCCTACTCACTACCAAACGGTATATCCAATCATGCGGCCCCGAATCCCGCGTTGTTCCTGGCTGCGGCCGCCACTTATGTACCCGTACCGGCTCATGCAAACAATTTCGAGTTGCACGTATTGGGCACTCGCCAACTATTTTCCATTGTGCATCCACATTTAGCCTTCTTGGCAGCGGTTTTTAAGCAACCTTATGGTTCATGTGCCATCGTCTCCGGACCGGGTTCCGGCGAAGTTGCGGATCATCAGTGGATCGCATGGCGGAATAATCCGCCAGGAATGATTAAAGATGATATCTGGCGCACGGCGATAGCCGATGGCCACCTCGGCTGGAAGCGCTTGCTCGCATTGATCCCGCCCGCGGGGAAGTTTCCGCGCGGAAAGTTGATCGTCGTTGATGCCGAAGGATTAATGGCCACCCGCAACACCCGGGGCCGATCTGTACCAGCACCTTATCCCGGATGGCAGGAAATTCCATTAAATCGCCACGTATATTTCCTCACGTATCCCGGCACACCATCGGATTTGGCGGCGGCATTGCGAACCGCTTCTATCAAAGGCCTTCCCGCGGCGGACGTTACCATTGCTTCAAACGTCAGCACCAAAGACATTCATACGCTTACGCTTTCGATACGAAACGCGCGATTGGGACGATTACTGGGAAATATCTCTGTTTGGGAACTGGCAAAATTGCCGACGGGCAATAGAATGTTGCAAATCAGCTCAGCCGTTCGTTTTGGCCCAATTCATAGCGGTAATACCGCATTAGTCACCTTACACATCCACCCCACCGCTGGTATGCCGGAAACGAAAAAACTAATGGCGGTATTAACCTGGCGCCACTGGGTCGAGTTAACCGCGCTTGTAATCCGGCCCACACGCTCTGAAGGAATCCCCCGACA
>JAJYGE010000015.1 GCA_021785155.1 Planctomycetota bacterium | reverse complement strand
AAATGTTTTCACTGGGGTCTGCGGCAATGCCGTGCCGGATCAAATATAACTTCATGCAATTTTCCTTACAAACATCGCCGATGAATATAGATCGTCTCTCCGCTGGCGTACCGCAAGCCGCCATCAAGTGCGGAAACAATCACTTCCGCCACAGAGTCTGGATCGAGAATATCACGCGCGGGAACTTTTGATGCAATCGGAAGGGCGCGGAACATCGGCGTCTCCACCGCTGCCGGGGCGATTGCAATAACGCGTACAGCAATTTTCCGCCCCTCGCGGGCGGTGGCTTTGGTCAATAAGTTAACGCCCGCTTTTGCGGCACCATAGGCCGCCAAACCGGCAAATGGATCCCGCGCCGCTTCCGAGGAAATATTAATTATCACACCAGCCTCCCCGTGCAAGCGCTGCTGTTCATTCAGAGCGTCAAATTGCTTTTTAAAAACTCCCCAGATCGCCCGGGTCATATAAAATACCGAGGAGAGGTTTATATCCAGAATTTCCCGCCATTGTTCCACCGTTATGTCACACGTTGGTTGCATCGGAGCGGCCCCGGCGCAATTAATTACCGCGTCAATGCGGCCTTTCCATTCCAGTGCACGACCAATGAGCTGTCCAACCTCATCCGGTTTGCTTACGTCAGCAGGGCAGCAGATGAGTTCTCCGCCTGAACCATTTTGTGCGGCGGCAAAGGCATTGAGCTTTGTGCTGTTACGTCCGGCGATGACAACGGCATCACCGCGGGCCAAAAGTTTTTTCGCGGTTGCACCGCCAGTGCCGCCGCCTCCACCGGTAATTATGACAACTTTCATAACAATCTCCTGAATTTCAGCGCGCGGATAAACTGTGCTCGGCAAAGAACTTCACCATCACCGGCTCGATGCGGTCACGCAGGGACTTATTGGCGTAGGCCACCCACGCTACCGGGCTGGTGGCATCCAGTATGCCGTCTACCGTTCCGCCCAAGCCGTTGGATAATATCACGCCGGCCTCCTGGGCAATGAGCATGGTGCTTAAATCATACGCATGGGCGCATAGTCCGGCGGGTTGTTGCGTGATCTGGTAGAAATGCGGACGCACATCGGCGACAAACCGGTCATGTCCGACCATGACTTCATAAAGCTGCCCACCCGTTGAGATATATTGATCATCAAATACCAGTGGTCTGCCCGGATCAATTCCGCCGCCGCAACGCAGGGAAATACTCTCCATTAATTCCGCCGCCAACGCTTTTGTGCCGGGAAAAAAACTTACCACCGATCCAAAGCCATGGGCAATATCCGTGGCGCTGCTGGGCCGCAGAACCAGCGGTGCCGATTGGCCGGAGTCCAGATTTTCGCGCTCTGCCGCTGCGCCTCTTCCGCGCACCGCCCATAGCACATCCGACTGATTTTGTTTGCTGGTGGGAATTTCCACCTGCACCGCCGCTGTTATATCTGATAAACGGGTCGCCGAACCGTTATTGACCGCAACGCCCGCCAGCAACCAGCCTGATCGTTTGTCATACATCAGCCCGCGTGTGCCATCAATGGGATCCACAATCAGCCGAAATGCCGCATCAGCCGGTGCTGTGCCGGAGGGAAAACATTTCATGCCCTCGGTGCCATTTTCATCCTCAATACCTTCGGCAATCAAAACCAGTGGCAGTTCACGACCCCACCGTTGGCAAAAATCTTCCAGGACCGGGTCGATATGTGTATCCAATTCATAAATGGTGTCGGCGGCGGTTTCACGCGCTACTTGAGCCAGTGGTTGATCCCTGACCGGTGTTACGGGCTGACGGGCAGCCATTGCAGCTTCCCGAACGAGTGCCCCGAGTTCACGCATATGTTCAACAAAATAGACCCCATCGCGCGGCAATAAATGCATTGTAAAACCTCACAGCCAATATATGACCACTCTCGCCGAGTAACGCGGAAACGTCAACCAAACCAACAGGAATTGAAATATTGGCGGTTCGCGCTTCAAATTAGCTATTTCCTACGTACACGCGAAAATCGGTTAAACATTTTGGCACATTAATTATGCAATTTTGCACTGATTCTCCGGCGCGTTTTCGACCGATAATAGCACTGGGACAGGTTCTTGGAGCTTTATCCCGGGACTTTGTACGAGCTGCACGATGGCCAATACACATTCAACTGCCGAATCCAGAGAGCCAACGCCATCGGCGCTGTTCCGTATGAATTGCATTTACCGTGCGTTGCTGGAACAAGAGCAACTGCTGGTGGGAGCAACCGATCGTCCGGGTTTATTAAACGATATATGCGAGCGGCTTATTGCTACGGGCTTTTTTGATCTTGTCGGCATTGGTTCGCCTGATGCCGATGGCATGATGCGCTATCATCATGCAGCGGGCAAGCAGGCTGCCGAGTTGATGCAGACATTCAGTACGGCGATAAAATTGGGCGCTGGAACACTTTCCGGTGAAGCCATGAGCAGCGGAAAAATGCAGGTAAGCAACCATTATCTTAATGATCCCCGTACATCAGCTTTTCAGGCTAAAGCTCGAAAAATGAATATCAATGCCTGGGCGGCGATCCCCATTGTCTGTGACAATCAGACTTGGGGCGTGCTGGGAATTATAAGCCATCGCGAAGATTATTTTGATGACGATATGCTGCAACTGCTTTCCACCAGCGCTATGCTCATTGGCCGGGCATTGGAGCGTCGTAATCTTTTTGAACGGCTGGAGGACAGGAAAATTGCGCTCGAGCGGCTCAACAGCCTGTATCAAGCGATGCTGGAAGAATCAACATTTATCTTAAGCGCCGGTGATGAACGCCAGCTTCTGCAGGGTACCTGTGAAACACTTGTCGCCAATGGAGTTTTTCAGCTCGTGGGAATTGGATATCCCGATGACCAGGAGATCATGCGCTATCGATTCGGTGCCGGCTTAGGTGCGGATGAAATTATTCGGCGCTTTGCTTTTTCCGTCAAAGACGGAACCCCCACCATTTCAGTTCGTGCCTGGCAAACACAGCAAATGCAATACAGCAACGATTATCCCAATGATACATACGGTGCTGGCTTTAAGTCCCAGCAGGTGGCACGGATCTTTCGCTCTGTGGCCACCGCCCCGATATTTCGTGGCGGGGCAATATGGGGCGTGCTTTCCGTGGTTTCGGGGAATAAGGATTTTTTTGACCAGGACATGCTGAGCCTCATCGTCAGTTGCGCCCAAATGCTGGGGCGGGCGTTGGATTCAATGGATATGAAATCTCGGCTCGAACGTCTGGGAAGTTTATATAAATCCTTAAGTATTCAGGGAGAAATCATTCTTGAAGCCCCGGATGAAAACACTCTGTTGACCCAGACCGTTGACCAATTGGCGCGTGGTGGACTGTTTATCACCGTTACCGTCGCGAGACCCAACGCGGGTGGAATATTTGAATATGTTGCCATTGCCGGTAAAGGTGGCGATCAAATTCAAAAGCATCG
>JAJYGE010000484.1 GCA_021785155.1 Planctomycetota bacterium | reverse complement strand
TTAACGCGGGTGCATCATAGCACACGCTAATGCCGCCGCACCAGTAATACCGGCATCATTGCCCAGTTCGGCACAGCGGATAGCGATGGCGGGCGGATCCATTTTCCAATAATTTTCTTCAAAGTGCCGGCGCACCGGCTGCAGCAGGAATTCCCCCGCCGCCGCCATGCCACCGCCGATCACAATCACCTGCGGATCCAGCCAATGCACAGCGCTGATACAGGCGATGGCCAGATATCGGCAGGTCTGATTCCAGATATCCAAAGCCAGCTCATCGCCCCGCCGGGCATGATCTTCGACATCCCGTGCGCTAAGTTCGCCGACTTCCGCCAAGGCTTCACGCAGACTGGAGGTAACTTCCGGATCATGCAGAGCCTGCACAGCCCGCTGCCCTACGCGGCTGGCGGCGGTATACATTTCCAGACACCCCTTTTGCCCGCAGCCGCATACGGCCCCATCGGGTACCACAATAGAATGTCCCAATTCCCCCGCCATATCCGTGTGGCCACGAACCAGGCGGCCATCCAGAATGATTCCACCGCCCACACCGGTACCCAGCGTGATCATCATCATATTGCGAACATTTAAGCCCTTTCCGGCACCGGCGAAATATTCGCCGTAGGCGGCGGCGCGGGCGTCATTTTCGAGAATAGCCGGTTTGCCCAACGCTTGGGAAATACGCTCTCGTAATGGAACATTTTCCCATCCCGGCAAATTGGCGCTGCGAATGACAACACCTTTTTCAGTGGATAGCGGGCCGGGGGAATCGATGCCGACAGCGGCTATGGCGTCAAGCGTGATGCCCGCCAACTGCACAGATTGTCGGGCGGCAGCGATCATGTTGGCGATAACCGCGTCCGGCCCACGGCCTGTCGGCACGCTGACTTTGGAGATCAACTTGCCAGCACAATCCAGCATGCCGGCCTTGATGTTCGTGCCACCGAGGTCCAGACCAATGTACAAGCCGTCAGCCACGGCAGCTCCTTTTTCTTTTGAGAAGTTAGTCTCCCATGATGCCAAGCCTCACCCGCGCAGGATGAAAAAAGGCCGTATTATTTCGCTATTGCGAAGGCGCGGCCAATTTTCAGAGCAGAAGTCAGGCATTGGAAGTTGGAAACATCCGATGACTTTCCACTTCCCCGCGTCTAACGCCGGCCTGCTACCTCTTTGGCCCGACTGTTTTAATCGTAATGGTTTCCGGGGCCAGGCCTTTGGCGGCGGCGGTTACGTGAATCACGCCCGGCGTGCGGTCAGCCTGTACCAGCACCATGGCGTGCCCATAGAAGGCCTTGTGATAAGGGGCCTGATTGGGTTCATGGCACGCCGGATCGCCATTGCCGGAGCCGACAATTCTGCCAGGCCCCGTAATGCTGAATCGCACCATGTTCATGGCGTCGGTGACAACGTGACCATCGGCATCCATGACCGATACGGCGATGGGCGCAATATCTTCGCCATTGGCCCGCATGTTGGGCCATTGGTTAACCAGCCGCAATCCTACCGCCGGGCCGGTGGTACGTTGCGTCCAAGTGGCCACAAGTTTTCCGTGGTTATAACCCCGCGCGACCAATTTTCCCGGCTGATAGGGAACCTGCCAGTCCAGGTACCAGTATTTCGGCATTTTCTTTTGGCCGATTTTTTTGCCGTTAAGGAATAGTGCCACCGTACCGCAATTGCCATAGCAACGCACCATCACTTTTTTACCGATCATGGATTTAGGCAAATCCCATTGGGGACAAATGTAAACCAGTGGCTTTTTGCCCCACCAGGCTTTGTAATAATAAGCATCCGGCTTGGGGAAGCCGCAGATATCCAATACGCCAAAATGGGAATTTATATCCGGCCAGGCATAGGGCGTCGGTTCACCACGATAATCAAAACCGGTCCAGTTAAAGCCGCCTTCCACAAATTTCTGCGTGGCGATGGGCTTCCAGGTGTCCCAGGCATATTGCGACCAACTGGTGTGCATGGTGTACTGGCTTACCAGCCCTTTGCTTTTGCTGTTGACCAGCACGCCGCGATCACTGCACGTGCTGCCGATTTCACTACCAACAATGGGCAGATTTGGCAGAAGTTTGTGCATCCAGGCATAGTCGCCGGGGTGATAGTTGATACCCTGTAGATTTTCTACGTGGGTAAATCCGTGCGGATAGCCGCCATTCATGGCACACGTGATCGGGCGAGTGCGATCATATTTATGCACTTCACGCATTAAAGCGCGGAAAACTTTTTGACCATATTTAGTGGCCTGAATTTTCCATTCCTCATTGCACATGGACCACATAATGACACTGGGATGATTGCGGTCGCGGAGAATCAGAAATTTAATCGCCGCCATATTGTTGTATGGATCACCAATACTGGCCTTGGGATTCTGGGAATTCGTCGGGTGGCGATTTTCATCCATGACCAACATGCCCAGATGATCGCAGGCGCGATAAAACGCGGGCGAAACAGGATTATGCGAGGTTCGATACGCATTGGCGTGGAGTTCCTTTTTCAGCATCATCACCCGCCACCACCAGAGGTTATTTGGTGCGCCTATGCCCACTGCGGGGAAATCCGCATGGTTGCATTCTCCCTTGATTTCCACGCGCTTGCCATCAAGGAAAAAGCCCTTCGCGGGATCAAAACGCAGGGTACGAATACCGAAGGTGGTGAATTTGATGTCGGCATTTTGGCCATCGGATTCAATGGTGGTATGGAGTTTGTACAAATTGGTGTGATGCAGGCTCCAGAGCGCCGCATGAGCCAAAGTGGCGTGCTGATTAAACGTGGCGTGCTGCCCGGCGGAAAGCATTTCCGCCGTGCGCACAGAGGCGACAGCATGACCAGCGGGATCGTAAATGGTGGAAACAATTGAAAATACCGCCGCGTGCGGACGGTTGTTGGCCACAGTGGTTTGTATGGTCAAATTGGCATTGGCATGATCACCCATGCTGGAGCCATAATGAATGTTTCCCGGTACATCGCTGATCACATAAGTACCGTAACGGGTGATGTGCAGGTTGTGCTTCACAATCAGCCAGACATTGCGGTCTATGCCGCCGCCTTCGTACCACCAGCCTTCAAAAAATGTGGGATTTACATAAACGGCCAGCGTATTGGGTTTATTAAAATGAACAAACTTGGCGATATTGAAGCGAAAGCCGGTATAGCCGCCGACATGTTTGCCAACAAGTTGGCCATTGACATAAACGTGGGCATCACGGTACACACCTTCGAAATATAACCAGAGCATTTTGCCCTTATCCGAGGCGGGCACGGTAAAGTTGCGCTGATACCACGCCGGGTATACGGGTAGATAGCCGTGGCCGGCGTTGGCGTGGGGAGAAAATTTTCCGCGGACAATAAAATCATTGGGAAGCCGAACATTGCGCCACAAAGAAGTGACCGCGGGAACGGCGGACTCACCGGATGCCCGATGCCAGCGCCAATGAAA
>JAJYGE010000597.1 GCA_021785155.1 Planctomycetota bacterium | reverse complement strand
ATAAAGCCCTTTGGTTTAAGTTTGGCAGAATCGATACCACCTATGACTTCGACCACATTCGTGACGCCCAGGTTTTCCTGAACGGAAGTTTTGGATTTTCGCCCGTCATTTTTGTTTTTCCCAGTTATCCATTTTCCGCATGGGGTGGGGAGGTATTATGGCATCCGATACCGGAAGTGACGCTGCACGGCGGTCTGTTTGATGGCAATACCGAAAATACATTGCCCGATGTAGCTTCCACAAACCCCAACGCACTGGAAAATCCTTTCGGCCTTTTCGCTCTGGTCGAAGAAAGTTTGAACTGGCGAATTGCCCCGCATAAACTCAGTGGAACGCTGACACTGGGGCAATGGTACCACAGCGGTTCCTTCCAACGTTATTCCGGATCAAGCGTGCGCGGCACCGAGGGCTTTTACGGTTATCTGGATCAGACCCTGTGGAAATTCAGCCATCCCAAAGGTCACAGCGCCTCGCGTATCGGAGCATTTTTGCAATACGCCTGGGCCAATGACCAACTCACGGAAATTGACCAGAATATCAGCGGCGGCTTACGGTGGGCCGGCCCTATCCCCGGTCGTGCCGATGACAACACTGGCATTTCCGCCACGTGGGCGCACCTTAGCCCTTACGCCCAGACGCCTTACAGTTATGAACTGGGGATCGAAGGTTTTTATACCGCCCAGATCACGCCGTGGATGAGCATTCAACCGGATCTGCAATACATCATTCATCCCGGCGGCGCTTACCAAAATGCCCTGGTGGCGACCGTACAGGTGGGCTTGGCGTTTTGAGGGGGCCGATTAGATTAAAACCAGGCGACATCGCACGGAAAAATGCGACGCTGCTGCTTTCAGGGCTTTATCACTAGTAATCAGTTCCAGATCATTGGAAAATGCAGCCGCTAAATGCAGTGCGTCAAGCGTGCGTAATGGCGAAGAAAAGCGAATTAACCATTCTCTTGCTAGGTGAAATTCACTGGGGCCAATGTCAACAATTTCAAACAGGCCGTCGGCCATATCCAAGTGGAAACGGGAGATCACTGCGCTTGCAGAGAGACGGTCCAGCTCTCGTGTGCGAACTTTTAACGCGACCGCCGAACATAACTCGAGTTCAACCAGTGAGCTTATAGTGGGCGTAGAGATATCCCGCAACACGCGGCCAACGGCGTCGCTAAGCTGCTCGGGGCAATAGTACGCGGTCAGCACGCTGGTGTCGAGGTAGGCCATCGCTCAATACCTATTCTTTTGGCGTTGCGCGACAACCGTGCGACTGAGACTTTTTCCCTGGATTTTTATGGTGGCACGGAATGCGGAAAGGTCGGGAAGTGGCTTTCGTCCCGTTGCCGGGGGAGGTAGCAACTGGGCAACAGTTTTACCGCGGCGCGTAATTGCAATGCCGCTACCGCGCTGCGCCGCGTTAATGAGCTTGGCAAATCGGATTCTCGCCTCTTTGATGCTTATCGTATCCATAAAATAGGCCGCCTTGTCTTGTACACTGTAAGTGTACCAATTCTGTCTTGCCGTTACAACACCTGTGGCCAACCTGTGGGGCCAAATACTCCGGCACATCGCGTATCGGGGCATTTTTGCGGTATACTTGGGCCGCGTAGGGATTTTGGTATTCAGCGGAGTTTCGGAAAAGTAGCTGCGATCGCCTTGGCTCGTCTGCGCGTAACGCCGGCTTGATCGGCCCATTGCGGCCAACGGCTGATCGCGGTTTGCACCTGCTCCATGATTTCGGCCCCCTCGCGATGGGAAATTCCCGCCTGTTGTGCCAGTGTCTGGATATGGCCCATCGCGGGAGATTTTCCGTCACCGGCGATGGTCATGGTATGTTCGCCACCCGGCCCGGCGGACCATGACAAGTCATAGACCGGGGACAAATGCCATTGCAGGTTCACATCATGGCAACTTGGGAAGGAGGCCTGAATGACAGCAGCGGCGAAATAAAGATGCGGTCATTATATCAGCACGCCAAGGCATGTACACATAAATTGTGCAGAGTTATCGCATAATAGTTACAACAACTTATAGCATATTATGAGTTGTTTCCGCTTCAACATTTCACATGACCGGCGCAACTTTTCTCCCCTTCATGAAGGAATCCCAGCAGCACCGGCAGCAGCAGCAACGTCAGCGGCATTTGCACCAGCAGTCCGCTGATGATCGCTATCGCCAGCGGCTGCTGCATTGCTGCGCCGGGGCTTAGTACCAGCGCCAACGGCAGCAGGGCAAGAATGGCGGCGATGGTGGTCATGGCTATGGGCCGCATGCGGTTTTTACCAGCTTGTATCAGACGTCCCGCACCGTGCTCATAGTCGCTTAGTTCATGGTATTCCGAGTAATAGAAGATCGTCACCTCCGTCACAATACCTACCACCATCGTCATGCCCATCATGGAGGAAATGTTGAGTTGCGTATGGGTGATCCATAATCCAACAAAAACACACGCCAACGCCAGCAGCGGAATGACCATCATGGCGATCGCGGCTCCAAAGCTTTCATACAAAAACAGGAGCAATAAAAATACCAGCACCACGCCGCCGAGCATCACCACCACCAACCCTCGAAAGGCGATCTGCTGCTGGCGATACAACCCGCCGAGCCGGTAATACACACCCTTCGGGAACAGGCCCGGCCGATTCAAGACTTTCTTAACGTCCACCATCGTCGAACCCATATCCCGGCCATGGATTCGCGCCGTTACCGCGATCATCCGCTGGAGATTAATGTGATCAATTTCCTGTTCACCGGGACGGATTTGAACTTGGGCGACACTGCTGAGGCGAAAGCGGCGGCCCTTCGGCGAACGCAGCCACAGGTTTCCCAGATTGGCCACAGTTCGGCGCATGTCTCTTGGAGCCCAGACTCTCACACCGACCATTTGCGGCCCGCGCCGAATCCTCGTGGCAACGGTGCCATAAACATATTCATGAACAAAGCGGGATATCTGTTTGGGGGTCATGCCGTGAATACCTGCCGCAACCGAATTAATTTTTACATATATTGAATCGCCCGCCACCACCACGCCGCTGCGCGCGTCGGCCACGCCGTTAACCTTTTCGATGGCAGCAAACACCTTATGGGCCTCATGATCCAGCACGCTCTGATGGTCGGAGAAAATTTCCACCCGGATCGGCTGCGGCACGGCCGTCAGATCGCCGATTTGATCCTGCATGAGCTGTTCGGGATCAATGTACAAACTCGGCACGCGATGGTGAATCTCTTTGGCGATCTTATCCATGACCTGTTCTATGGGCGGGCGGGGAAAGGGCTTAAGCTGGACGTAATAATCGCCGGCATAAGATTCGGTCAGGCTGCCGCCGAGTTGCATTCCGGTGCGTCGGGAGTAGGTTGCCACGTTCGGGTTTGCCCGCAGAATTTTCCCGACTTGCCGCAGCAGGCGGTCCGTCTCCGTTAACGACCCACCGGACGGCAGATCGGAA
>JAJYGE010000471.1:1614-3445 GCA_021785155.1 Planctomycetota bacterium | reverse complement strand
GGTAGATTTATTTCCACTGCCGGGATACACACCCGGACAGGCCGGACTACTGCTGAAATTTGCCGCTCGCACCGTCATGATTACGGGCGATGCGGTTCCGACGCAGGGACATTTTGAAGCCGGCCAAGTATTTCAGGAAAGTTTTGATATTAACCAAGCCAAAGAATCTTTGACAGAAGTGTATGAAATTGCGGACATTATTGTGCCGGGGCATGACAATGTTTTCGTGAACCCACGCGGTTAAACCACCGGGCTTGGTTTCGTGCCGGAGGGATAGATGCCAATAATGGCCTTTATTTCCACCAAAAAAGGGGTGGGTTCGGTCCCGGCGCTTTGCCTGGATAGCCCATCGGTCCACCGGAAGCCCTTTACAGTTTTTCCGCCAGTACGTGCGGAAAGCGTCTGGCGGTTTGCACAATTAATTCTCCGAACATGACATTGGCCATGGCAAACCAGGAACGTGTAAATGTGTTGGGATCATTTTTATCAAAGGATTCGTGCATAAACCCTGTCCCTGCGCTGCTGTGTTTAAGTTGAGTTAAAGCCCAGGCGACTTCCTTCGCCTTGCTCGCGGTCAGGCCATACATAATCAGACTCATGGGCCAGACATTCCCATCGGCGGTGTGGATGCTGCCGATGCCTTCAAATTTTCCCCGGTAAAAATACGGATTGCCTGGCCCCCACGCAAAGGCCCGCGAAGCCAGATATACCGGATCATCCGCAGCGCACAAACCCAAATAAGGCAAAGAGATAATGCTCGGCCAATTGGCGTCATCCATGAATGCCGCATTGCCGAAGCCATCGACCTCGTACGCAAAAATGGAACCGTATTCCGCGTGTGTTTTAATTCCGTAAGCCTTTACACCTTTATGTAATGTTTGGGCGAATTGCGTACACGCACTGATCTGCTGTGCATCGGCACCCAACGCCTGATACATTGTTGCCAACTGATCCAATGACACGGCGGCGAAAAGATTATCTGGAATATGCAACGGGTAGGCGACAGCATCATCGGATGGCCGAAACATCGTGCAAATAAGGCCGACGGGTTTGGCCGGAAAGCCGACGCCGCCGCGCGGCAATGTATCGGTGCTGTTCCAGGCTGCGCGTTGAAAACGATACGGTCCGGGGCCATCAATGCGTTGCTGGGCATGAAACGTTTCCACAATGCGAGCCATGGCCTTGCGCCAACTGGCATCAAAAGGCGTGGTGTCGCCGGTAACCCGCCAATATTCGTGGGAAAGGTGAATGACAGCGCAAAGCGAATCAATTTCCCATTTGTGTTCCCAAACACCCGGAGCCATGTGCGTATGGTCGCTGCGCCACGGGGAAGTATCCTTAACCGATTTAAGAAACGCTTCCGCATAAGGTGAAATCAGCACGCAATCGGCCATGCGATGAATGACCCCCTGAATCATGTTGCGCAAATGCACATCATTTCGGGCCAGTGGCAAATAGGGCCACATCTGATACATGGTATCGCGCAACCACATGGCCGGAATATCACCGGTGATGACAAACGTGTCCGGCTTGCCGCTGGCCATGCTGAATTCCACGGTGGTATCCAACGGGTTGGGAAAGCAGTTCTGAAACATCCATGCCAATTCCGGATCGGCGATTTTTGCGGATATATCGTGGATTTGTTGTTCTACAGCGGCGGATACAAACCGGCGTTGCGACACCGGCGGGCGATGCGATTGATAAGCCGGTGCGGAGCGTGCTGTTGACGATCCCGCATATATGCTTGCGGCAGCAATAGCCGCTGAGGTTAAAAATTCACGTCGCTTCATAATCGAACTCCTAATGGGTAAGCGTATGGGACAAGAGAAAA
>JAJYGE010000471.1:0-1604 GCA_021785155.1 Planctomycetota bacterium | reverse complement strand
TGCCGACACATGCTTGGTTAATGAGTTTTATAGATTTTCCGGTCCGGGGTGAGCCATTCCATGATCTACCATAAAACCCGCGCGACTTTTGGCAATGACGATGCACATATATTAACGCACGTTGGGTCATTTCCAACCACTTTTTATCATGACCAATTTTGTACAACTGAATATAACCATCCAGAAGCACCCACGCAAACACGCCCGGGCCACCAATTGAGCCATTGGCAGAACTGATCCAGCGCAGTTGCGCAGAGGAGGCAATTCGATTGGCCCGCCGCCAATATTTCTGTTGATGGGTCAGGCGATAAAACAGGCAATTGGCGATCAACATGGTTCCGGCGTTGTAGGTCCATTTGGTTCGGGTAATTGTTCCATTCAATGCAATGTTATCAAAATAAAGATAATCTTTGCGATCCAACAAATGCGCGTTGACCCAGACGTAAATTTTACGCGCCGTGTGGAGATAGGCTTGCCGCCGGGTGATGGAATAAAGCTTCAGCGCGTCGATAATCGCCGGACCATTGGAGCAGGTATTTTTAGAGTGTTTCGCCTGTTCATGCCAGAATATTCCTCCGCCAAGTGCCGAGGATTCTCCGCTTAAGATAAACTTGAAATCACGCTCGGCGATGGCCAGATATCCCCGGTTGTGTGTTGCGGTATATGCTCGTAAAAATCCCCATGTCATCCATTCATTATCATCATAAAATCGATTCAGCGGAACTTTCCCCGGCCTGACATCAAACCCGCCCACACCATTGGCAACCCGCCAATATGGTCCCAGCGTTTTAACACATTTCTGCAAAGTTCCCGAATACGCCGGATCACACTTCACCGCCTCGGCGAGCATTAAAATCTCCATGGATTGCGACCATGCAAACGCCGGCTGCCCCTTGGGCTTGTAACGGCCCGAATGACCAATGGCAACCGCCTGTTCCGCCAACACCTTCTGCTTAGGAAGGTAAAATGCCGTCAAGGAATTTCGCAGCACCGTGCGGCCCCAGGATTGCAATTTCGACGCCGACATAGTTGCCCCCGGATGATTTGCGGCACCGGCTGGATAGGGATAAAACACAGTGCCTGTGATCAGTGCGGCACAAGCAGCAAGCTGCGCCAGGCATTTCCTGCCCCATTGGAATGAGACGCGCGCGTTGCAGGTGGCGAAATTCTCTATTAACAACATCCTTCAGGTATCCGCATTTCAATTTAACGGTGGCGTATCAGTCCGTCACCGCGACCTCAATACCGCGCAAGGCGTTCCATTTTTCTGTCGGCGGCGCACAATTAACGCCAGCGCCATCAATCCGATACCAAGTATACCAAATGTTGCCGGTTCAGGCGTTGCAACTTCTCCACTGACCGCGAGAATGGCGGTAGCCGCAGTCCCGCCAGCCTGGGTGAACGTCAGAGATACCAGGGTCTCGTTGGTATAGTTGCCTGTTAAGATACCATTGGACAGCGATCCCAAGTTCACAATCGTTTCATAAAGATCGGGATTGTCCGGCGTGCCGCTGACTCCTGACGTGGAGAGGTTAATCCGACCAATTCCATTCATGGCTACACCAAAACTATTGCCGTCCGGCGTAGTCCCCGAAGTATTGGCA
>JAJYGE010000297.1 GCA_021785155.1 Planctomycetota bacterium | reverse complement strand
GAACTTGGCCCCCTTTGCCCCAATAACTTGGCCCACTTGGCCCCCTTGAAATTCGCAATGACAATGCCTTCTAACTTCTAACTCCTAACTTCTAACTCCTCGTCAATTACTCATTGTTCATTGAGCGCAGCGCCCACTTGGCATCCTTGCCGCAGTCAACCCGAAAAGATGTTGTTCGTTGTTGGTTGCTCGTTGATCGTTGCAATAATGATCCGTGAAAATGCCCTGTCACCTGTAACCTGTCACCAGTAACCCGTCACCTAAAACCCCGGCCGCCGCCGTTGCGCTGCAGAAACTGTCACTGGCTCGGGGCGGCATTATGTGACGCCTTTTCCGACGCCTGTCCGATGTGGTGCGGCGGACCGCCCCGAGCGGAAAGAAAGTCTGTGCGCACCAACGCAAAAAGTATTACCATCAAAACAGCGGCGAAGGAAATAACGGCACACAGCGCTTTGAGCCGACGGCCACGACCATCTGATTGCACCGGGGCGTGAAGAAGACAAAACGCTTCGTTGTGGATTTTCTCAGCCGTCACCCCCGCATCACGCAATGCCTGTATCGCCATGGTGGTAAACGCGCCGGGGCCGCAAATCCAGAAGCTTTTCCCCGCTAAATCGCCGCTACAGTATTTCCGGATCAGGTCGATATTGATACGACCTTTTTCGCCCGTCCAGTTTTCATCCGGGCGGCTTAACACATGTACCACGCGCAGGTTTCCATTGCTGCGATTCTCACATGCCGCGAGTTCCTCACAAAAGGCGATATCCTTGGCGGATTTATTGGCGTACAGCAGCAACACGCGGCGGTTTTCGGCACGATCGGTAATCCAGCGGATCATGCTGCGAAACGGTGTGATACCGATACCGGCGGCGATAAACACAAGCTCATCGGCGGCGGAATGAAATTGATGTGAGAAGCGACCAAAGGGGCCATGCACCGTTACCGCATCGCCCGGTTTAGACGTGCCAATGGTGCGGGTAAAATCTCCAAGTTCTTTTATCGCCAGCATCAGTCCATCCGGCTCGCTGGGGCTGGAGGCAATCGTCCAAACGTGTTCTTCACCAGGAGCTTCGGCACCGGAACGATGAAAATGAAAAAAAGCGAATTGCCCCGGGCTGTAACACAAAGACCGTCCCGCATCGGCTGGTTTTAGCTTTACCTGCCACAGCCCGTGGCTCATTTCATCAACGGCATCAATGTGATAGCGAAAGCTCTTCAACTGGCGTGGCCGGAAAATTCGGCTCCATGCCATCGACCAAAACGCCGCCGCCACCACGGTTAATACCACGACGCGCGATGGCCAGGGGGCAAAGGCACCACTGGAAAGCAGGCCATGCGTAAACGCGAGAACCAATACCGCCAAGCCCAGAATGCGATGCGTCAATCGCCATTTTTCAAATTCCACACGCAGGCCCGCCCGGTAAACGCTCACGACAATCTGCACTGTCAGCAACACAATGGCCATTCGCCCTAGCTGCAAATACCAAGGCAGCCACAGCCGCGTCAGCAGGCCGATATTCAGATAGGACATCAATGACAAATGCACGATAATCGCGCAGAATCCCACCAGCGCCATTCTGCGGTGAAAAAGCATTACCGCATCAAGACCGAAGGGTTTGGCGATCCAGTTATAACGCACGGCAACGATCAGACTTGTGGCGATGATCATCAGCCCGACAAGACCAAAGCCCAACGCAATTTGTTTGATAAACTGACTTGCCGGAACATGCCCGTGCGATGCGGCCAATGCCAACGGCACGATCAGCGCTGCGAGATATAACACGATCAGCAGCACGGCGCGGGGCCATGATCCACCGGCAGCAGTGGCCATATAATCACCCGTAGCCGTTGCACTAATTTCTAATTCAGACACCGCCATCTTGCCAACCCTTTATTATGGCAAAAGCCTGCGGCTCGCCCGCCGACACCGCTTTTGCGTCATGCAACACTATCCGCTGAAATCTATAGAATCAAGGCAGGGTATTATGAAACATCCCGGTTGAATTGTTGCTTGGCCATACATTCCCTATAATCCGATATGAAACATGGGCCGCGAAGGATAGCCGATGTGGCGATCGCGGCCGGGGCATGATTGTTTTACGAAAGGTTATGTGATGAAACTGCAAAACAAAGTAGCCATTGTCACCGGGGCCGCCACAGGAATCGGTCAAGGCATCGCCATACGTCTAGCCAGAGAGGGTGCGGCGATTGTAGTGGATTATGTGGGCAAACCCGGAGCCGCGGATGAAACCTTAAACGCCATTAAATCCGCCGGTGGAAAAGCCGCTGCGGTTGCCGCGGATGTAAGTAATCCGCAGCAGGTACAGGCGATGGTGGATGAAGCGGTCATGACCTTTGGCAGCCTGGATATTCTGGTGAATAACGCGGGCATTGAATTCAAACACCCGTTTGTCGATTTTCCGGTTGAGCAATTTCAGAAAATCATTTCCGTTAATTTGATCGGGCCATTTGTGTGCGCGCAAATTGCGGCACGGCAAATGATTAAGCAGGGCAAAGGCGGGCGGATTATCAATATTTCTTCCGTACACGAAGATTTGCCCATGCCCACCAATGCGCCCTATTGTGCCTCCAAGGGCGGCATACGCATGTTGACGCGTACGATTGCCGTGGAACTTGCGCCGCACAAAATCACTGTCAATAACATTGGCCCCGGCGCCATATTCACCCCCATTGACGCCGATGTTGAAGCCAACAAGGCCTTGGAAGACGCTCTGATGGCCGAAATCCCATTGGGTCGCTGGGGCAAGCCGGAAGAAGTGGCCTCCTTGGCCGCATTCCTGGCTTCGGATGAAGCCGCCTATTGCACCGGATCGACATTCTTTATCGACGGCGGCATGTTGCGGCAGGCCGGTGCCCTGTAAGCCAGTGCGTTGTACCCGGAGGTTACGGTGATGGCCATTACTGCGGTTAACGGGCGTCATAGCCTTCTGCTGCGCATGATGGAGTTCATGTTCTGGGGTGACCGGCACGTGCTTACAGCCGCATGCGCGATCATTGAACCGGAATATTACGCCGAACGGGGATTCTCCGCGGGATCATTGCACAAATTGCTGGTGCACACCATGGCAGCCCAATGGGTTTGGCTGTCGCGATGGAAAGGACACGACCTGCGTCGCCTGGAAGACACCACCGATTATCCCACTCGAGAGAGCCTTTTAAAGCGATGGCCGCAGGTACATGCGGACTTTTCCGAATTTATTCTGGCGCAAACGGCACTTACCCTGGCAGCCCCGCTGACCTATCGTAATACGCGCGGCGATCAGTTCACATTGCCGCTTGGGGAATTGATCTTGCATTGCCTGGATCATGGAACCTATCATCGCGGGCAGGTGAACAGTTTGATCAAGTTAGCGGGCGGAACACCCGTTGCGCTGAATTATCTCCAGTTCAGTCTGGAATATCCGCTCCGGACCGAGGCTTTATGA
>JAJYGE010000602.1 GCA_021785155.1 Planctomycetota bacterium | reverse complement strand
CGGTATGCCAAACGAGCTACACACGCCGTGCTTCTTAATGGCATTCACAAAGCGCAAATGAATAATGCGGTAAGGCGCGAAGCTGTCATATTGGAACCCATAAATAACAGGTGGTCCCGGATTAGCCGGTGCCACCTGTTATCATTTTATCAGGGCGTTGGAGAGGCCACCGTGCGAATGGTAAGCGTGCTGGCAGGCAGGCCATTGACATGGGCGGTAATGGTGATAGTGCCGGGATGATTGGCCACCCGCACCAGCACCATGCACAATCCGTTAAAGGCCGGGATCGTATGCCCCACATTGGAATCATGGCACGCCGGGTCGCCATTACATACCCCTGCAATCATTCCGGGGCCGGAAATGGAGAATTGCACGCTGTTATCCGCATGGGGCACCATGGTACCCCGCGCATCAACCACTTTCACCGCAATGGGCGCAATATTTTCGCCATTGGCGCAAAGCGTCGGCATTTCATCGCGTAATTGCAAGGCCGCGGCCGGGCCGGCGGTGCGGTACGACCATCGCGCCACGACCCGACGACCGTCATAGCCGCGCGCCGTCAGCACGCCGGGGGCATATGGTACATTCCAATCGAGATATTTATATTTACTCATACGTTTAAGGCCCAGATTTTTACCATTGAGGAACAGGGCCACCTGACGGCAATTGGAATAACAGCGGATCAAAACCGGTTTGCCCACCATGGACCGTGGGAATGTCCAAGCGGGGAAGATATATACCGCCGGCTTTTTCTTCCACCAGGCCCGCCAGTAATAATAACAGGCCTTGGGAAAGCCGCACCGATCCATTGATCCCACTTGACTGCTGACGTCCGGCCAGCCAATGGGATTTGGTTCGCCCAGATAATCAAAGCCGGTCCAGACAAACGTCCCCGCCACGAACGGGTGTTGCATCACCGGAATAAGCGTCAGCCATGGAGCACGATCTCCCAGCAGCCCCGGCCCGCCGCTTTTAACCCACATGTGAGGAGCGGTACCATATTCATTGACATGCCCGGAGCGGATATTGGTTCGCACAACCCCACGATCGCTGAACATGTTGATGTCTTCGCTGCCGAACATCATCTTGTCCGGAATGTCTTTATGCAGTTGGGCATATAGGTTGGTGCCATAATTACAACCCAGGATGTTTTCAACTTTCATAAATCCGTTGCCAAAATAGGCGTGCGTGGGCTTATATACACAATAGGCGCAGGTACATGGCCGCGTAGGATCAATTTTATGCACAACCCGCATCATGGCCTTAAAGACCTTGACGCCATAGGCGGTGGCCTCGGTATAAAGTTCCTCATTGCACAATGACCACATGATAACACAAGGATAATTGCGATCCTGAAGAATCATCGCCTTGAGATCAGGGAGCTTTTTATATGGCGACCCCGGCGCGGTCTTGGAAGTATACACATCACCGAGATGTCTGTTTTCGTCCATCACCAGCATGCCCAAGTGATCGCACGCATGGTAAAACGCGGAAGCCAGCGGATTATGCGCTGTCCGATACGCATTGGATCCCATCGCCTTGAGTTTTTTGATGCGCCAATACCACAGATCATCGGGCGCACCAATACCGACCGCCGGAAAATCCTGATGGTTACAGGTCCCCTTCAATTCCACATGCCGACCATTGAGAAAAAAGCCACGGTTGGGGTCAAAACGCAGGGTACGTATCCCAAATCCGGTGCGTTTGTCATCCACAGCCCGCCCTCCAACCGCAATAACGGTTGACAGTTGATACATGTTGCAGTGCTTTAACGACCACAACAGTGCATGGTCGATCGTTGTGAATTGCGTAAACGTCCGCTTCTGTCCCGCCGCGAGATGCTCCGGAACGGCTATTGTACGCAGCACAGCCCCCTGTGGGCTGATAATCCTGGAAATTAACGTAAATGACCGGACGGTGCGATGGGCATTTTCCACCGTGGTTTCAATCGTCAGGTGCGCCAACGCGTGTTCCCCATCCGGATATCCATAATGAATTTCTCCGGGAACTCTGCTGATAATGAACGTTCCCCACGGCGTAATGTGAAGTTTATTGGTAATAATCAGCCGCACATGGCGGTAAATACCGCCGCCCTCATACCACCATCCTTCAAAAAAGCGCGGATCGACAAATACCGCGAGAGTGTTGGGGCGGCCGTAATGTACGAACCGGTCAATGTTATACCGAAAAGCCGTATATCCACCTGGATGCTGGCCAACCAGTTTACCATTGATAAACACCACCGCGTCACGGTAGACGCCGCCAAAATTCAACCAGATGGTTTTACCCTTTGCGGATGCCGGAACGGTGAAAGTCCGCCGATACCAAGCCGGATACAATGGCAGACAACCGTGTGAAGCCATCAGTCGGCCACTTTTTACCACTTTTCCGGCCACAATAAAATCATTGGGCAGTTGCACCGGTTTCCAGATTCCGGCGGGCCATGGGCAACGCAAGCGGGAAATCATGGCACCGGTGATTTTGGGCATGGGCTTCCACGCCTTAAAGCCGGGCAGCAACTGGATACTCCAGCGATTGTCCATGAGTTTAATTTGGCGAGCATGCAAGTTCGCCACCGTCAGGGATACATCACGATGGCCACGTGGGATTGATCGCAGTAGCGAAACTGGAACTCTGGCCGCAGCCGGTGCTGTGCCGACATAGAACAAGGCCGCAAATATCAACAGGCAGCACGCAGCCCATCCGCCAAATTGACGGTTTTTCCCCTGCTTGGGAGTTCCGAGCAATGAGCCAAGATTTAGCTTAAGCTTCATAAGTAAATGGCCCGCAAATACATTCTCGTGCCGCACTAACCGGCTATTCATGTTATCCTTTCGTTGCTGACGCTGTCAGATACCGGGGCAGTGGCTGCCACAATCCACGTTAACGCATTTCCATGTGGGAAATGCCGACATTGAGTCCAATGAACGGTATAATATTGCGGATTGTGCCGTGTCGTGCTTGTATCACAACGGCTCGGCGTTACCAGGCAAAGTCGAAACCACCATCCGAATAATGCAACTGGTAATAACCCATGGCGTCCCAATTCACTGAACCATCGTTGTGTAATACATGTACGCCGTCCGGCAATGCGTTGGCGGCTGTTGTCACATGATTGGACATGGGCATATTAGCCGGCCCGGTGTGCGTAGTATTACCATAATAAAGCAGACCTGCCGTCGGCGACGTGGTGGTATTCGAGGTTGAATTGGTAAGGAGAAACGAGGTCGGATCGACCACGCACAGATCGCTGGCCAATATCGTTCCAGGTGCGGAAGTCTCATTCCGCGCCGGCATGGCGGATGTCATCGTGTAATTGTAGTAATGCCAGTACGAACTCCACTTCACGCTGCCGCCGGTATGATTGAGGTAAATTTCGTAAAGATCGCCGTTGGGGCTGTAATCATCGGGAAGCGTAGCGCCTGGCACAATGGATGTTCCGCGATCCACCCAATAACAATAACCGGCGTAAAACGCCCAATGTGTTAAAATGCCGTTGCTCCAGTTGCCGGGTGCCCCCAACTGGGTTTGTTCGTTGGCCTGGAAACCCGGTTGTGTTGAAAACAAAAGCGAAACTCCTTGTTCCGTCGGTTTCAGGATTCCCGGCTGCGGGTTGATCATGCCGCCACTGGGCACGCCATCGGTCGTCGCGGACACTCCGAACGACGAGTAATATAACAGGCCGAAACCCCAGGCCGGGGCCGACCCGCCCGCCGGAGAGTTAAAGCCGCCAATGGGCAACTTGTTGCCGGAGTTCAATGGATATTGACCATTATACTCATTGGCGTATTCCTGCATGGCAAAACCAATCTGCTGCAGATTGGACGCGCAGACAACCTGCTCCGCTAAGTTTCTGGCCTTGGCCAAAGCGGGCAGCAGCAGGGCGATGAGCACGGCTATGATGCTGATCACCACAAGAAGTTCAATGAGTGTAAAGGCCGTTCGCCTCCGTATGCGTTTTACGTCCGATCCGAAATAACTGATTGGTATCATCATCAACTTCCTTTATAGATATCGCGTCACGCCCGGTTAGTCCGCGCCGAAACATTCATTCCGCAGAATACCGGAACTCAATCTATAAACACCTTAGTCGGCTGCCTATTGCAAGAGAAGTCCCATTTTTCATCAATATCAGTGACTATTTTCGTCAAACCGAGCACGTGGCGGTGATTCATACCGCCAACTCGTCGTATCGGCACCTTTCGGTGCGGTGGCCAGCATGTGGCGCACCATCTCGGGAATTTCCCGCATCGGCGCGGTCAGAGCGCTGATCCGAGCTGTCATTTTTGGCCCGCCCCCCCACCAGCCATGCGGTTGGTACGGGCCATATTCAAATGTTCCGTTGACGTGCGGATTTCGCGTGCCTGCGAGAAATTTCTGCAGCCGTTGAACGGCGTTGTTGAGATAAAACGTATCCATGGTACCCACGGTAACATGGATTTTCCCTTTCAGTTCAGGCCCCAATGTTGGCCAGTGCTTTTTGAGATAATGACATAAATCATAGTGATTCCGCCAATAGCGCACCACGCGCCGATGTATCCGCCCGGTGCGCGGATTCCAAATTGGAGCCGGATATCCATCTTTGGCCATGGGACCAAAAACCGCCTGCCAGGCATCAAATTGGCGGCTGGACCGGCCCTTTGATCCCAGCACGCGTTCCCGCAGCATTTCACGCGCCATCGTGGTGAGAACCGTACCGTCCGTGCGCCGCGCCGCCGGGCGGGAAACGCGTGAAAATTGCCCGATTCGCCAAAATGCGTTGCTATCCCGATAAAGATCAACTGCCATAAAAGCATGAAAATCCACCGGGTCAGGGCATGACACCCATGCTCCATTAAACTCCTCGGGATAGAATATCTGTGATGCAAGAGCCTCCCATCCGCCGGTGGAATAGCCGTACAGCGCTCGCGCCCACCCTTGATCTATGCCGCGGAAATGATGTTCAACGTATGGTATCAATTCCTTGACAATAGCGCTGCCGTAGGGCCCCAGATTAGCTGAATTCACACTATAAGAATCGTCATAATATGGATTGGCGCTTTGAATGATCAGAATAAGAACGTGCGGAAGCTGACCGGATTTCCATTGCTGATAAAAGCGATTGCAATATTCAGCACGAGTGCGGGCGAATCCTTTCAGTTCTGAGGATGGAGCGTGGCGCGACATCGGAATGGGTACACCAAAATAGCGTTGAAAATGTCCTTCATATAGGATCAACGGATAATGCGCGGCGGGGTGGGAATACCACCCGGAAGGCAACATCACCATACCGCCTAAATACATCGGTCGGCCCCAGAAGCGGCTTAGCAGCGGACTATGAATATGAAAACGCTTGAGATAGCGGGTACTCCGAAGCGCCGGGAGCGGCGGAATGATCCGATTTAATGCGAGATGAATTTCACCCCCGTTTTCCGAATTTAGGAGCACACGCTCCGGCAGGCTATAAAGATTTCCGGGCTTCCGGTTCCACTGCTGCCCCTCCCCTTCATCCATCGGCAGCTTTACGGTGATTCCATCGGCGCGGTGGAACGAGGTATACACATTGAACAATGCCTGCACGAAATAATGTCCGGACGGAACATCCCGCAGATTCTCTATCGGATAGCCAAGTGAATGATCCCCAACAATTACCGCCTGCCCCGGCCTCCAAACGTTGCATTGCGTGCCGAATATTTCTCCCGTCCGGATACTGTCATTGATTTGAAATCGTGGTTGCGGTTTGCCATTTTTTGAGAGCATTATATATAACCGTCCCTGCAACGGTTGCTTATGCAGCGAGGCGGGGAACGTGACGCTAAATTGCGGCGGCAAGGCCGCCGGCGCGACCGTCGCCATTGTCATCAATATCAACAGCACTGGAACCAGCAGCAAACGCGACGTCATGAAAACTCGTCTCTAGTTGTAAATATTTTTTTCAAGCAATCGTACGCCAATCTGATTGGGAATCCTATTGTTTCCAGACTATGTACATCACGGGTACTTCTCGACCGCCATCGTCCGCAATTCCTGTTTTGCCTCACTTAATCCCGGCGACCGCGCGCTCGCAGTGACGGGTCCCGCGTGCTGATACCTGGGCGTTTGCATTCTATCCGCCATTATTCACGACTCACTGTTCCAGAATCACCGCCGCCGAATCTGCCGGTATGCGTACTGTTCCGTCAGTGGACTTGGGATTCGGGTCTTCGGGTGTCACGACCACCAGCTTGCCCTGGTGCGGCAAACTTACATGGGCGACAATCGCCCGGTGAGATTCCCGGTTCATCACCACCACCGCCCGATGGCCGTTTTTCCGCTGAAATACACTGTACGACTGCCAGCCGTTGGCTTTTACACGTGCACCAAGGTTATCGCGGAAGTCCGCGTTCCACAGCCAGGCTTTGTAGCGGCGGCGCAATGCGTCCACTTTTTTGCCATAGGCCATGGTGAGCGGGAAATCCTCCAGCCGGCCTTTAAAATAGTAGGGTTCATAGCTGATAATGTATCGATCCAGAAGCGCCTGATTAATAGTTTCCCGGTCATTGAAACCGGTTACCGCAATCATGATCGGTTCATGCGGAAAGACATACCTTGTCACCGGGACGCTGCCGGGACCGACACGGATATACATCATCGGATAATATTGCAGCAACCAGTCTTCCGGTCCTTCGCCGGCGAACAGGAAATGCGGATTAACCTTGAATGCCGCTTTGTTAAACGCTTCCCCCATGAGCATCTGTCCATGGGGCAGATAGCCGGGAATGGCGTGCCCATGATTGGCGGTGAAGCTGTACATGGCACCGGGATCACATACCTGATCCTGCAAGACACCGGCGGCACCCAGAGCCAATACCTTGTCGAATTCCTTCACCGCGATTGCCCGGTACTCCGGATCGCATGTGTCCATAACCGCCCAGGGCCGGTGGCTGATCCCCGCCAGTTCCGGCGGCGTGAAATAACCGAAGCCCCCGGTCGTGTACGGCACGCCAAAGGGATCATCGGCTGTGAATTTGAACAACTGTGTCCGGTACCATTTGGTGCTCATATCGGCGAATTGTGGCTTGATGAACATGATGCACTTGACGCCCATGGCCTGAATTTTGGCAATTGCGCGGTGGAGATCCTGCCAGGTTCCGAGTTCCGGATCAATGCTCAGAGACGGATTGCCGCGATCCTGCCCGCCTTTCTGCCAGCCGGTTAACTGAATGGCCTTAACGCCGTATGTCACACAGTCCCGACCTATTTTCACCAGATTTTTATATGACATGTTCAGTGAATCCACCGGGGAGTTCACCTGGAATTGCTGCCAGGAATTAACTGTTTGCGCCCAATGTGGAATATGCGGCGGAACAAACCACGTTTTGAGCCATTTTTTGTAAATATCCGCTCCGGCGTGCCAGTCGCCCTGATAGCCCTGCATGACCACCGGCGCCAGTTTCACGGTGCTGTGGGCGGCGGCATAAATAAAATGTGTGGCCCGCATTTCCATGTGAATGGGCATCCCGGCAACTTGCCAGTTATGCGGAATATGATCCGACTCCCAGGATGCCTCACCAGGTTTAACCACAAACGTATACTCCAGAAGGTAGGATATTTTTGGATCATTGATCTGCAGATACAGCCCCTGATTGCCAGAACACTGGATCAGTGACCAGAGCGAGCTTGAAGAATTGGCCATCATCTTGGTCGGATAATTGACCCCCCAATAGCCCTCGCCATTACCGAAGTTAGGGTAGATTTCCGTCCCTCCCAGGTTCCCATACCAGGCCGAGCGCATGGTCATGTTGGCTCCCGCATTCGGTGGCCGCAGATTATCCAGGCAGGGATAGTCAATGGTTTCAACGGTCAGGGGTGAATCATTTTTCACCCGCGCGGCGAAACGTAACGCGCCATTTTTCAGCGTGACCACAGCGGTAAAGGTGATCGGAAGCACCCCGGCGTGCTGACTGACCAGATGTCGCCATTGAATTTCGACCGTATTGGGGCTGAGTTTGCGGACAGTCGCACCATGCTGCATGGATCCCAGCACATAATTGTCCCGCCGCCCCTTGATTGGAACAAGCATCCGGAAAGTGCCGGCCAGTTGGGGCTGACGTTCAATATGCCAATGCGTGATCTTATATTCCAGGCGCGTCAACGCCCCGGTGCGACTGTTGAAGGACACCAGCATTGTGCTATCCTGCAGCACGATATTCGCCGCATACGCCTGATGACCGGCGCAAATTGCCACCACACCACCGATCACCATTGCCCAAGTCCGGGCACCACACCACAATTTTTCAAATATCATTAACTTTCACTCCATTCAATGAAAGTCCAACTTTCAGCAACAATACCGAGCATTACCTGAACCGATCCCTACTATGACATAAGTGCGAGGTGGAAGGAAGTGCCTTTTTTCGTCAATATCAGTGACTCTTTTCGTCAAACCGGGCAGGCTTCCCTCCAGGTCCGCCGGGATACCGTCAACTCGCCGTCTCAGCACCTTTCGGCGCGGTGGTACGGCAAGTGCGATGGGGCACCGGATCTCACTTCCGTCGGGCCGGCGCACGTATTGGCCCCGGCAGGACCGGCCAGGCAGCCTCCGTCACTGTTCTCAACAATCAGGCCGCCGGTAGAGCCAGTGTCCTGAAGCAGCGGGTTATAGATGTGGGTAGCTTCCTGTCACGCACAGATCAAGCGACGCATCCCCGAATGCGGCGTGACGCCCGCAGTACGCTATAATGATTCTTATGATCTATCTTGATAACAACGCAACCACGCAAATTGCGCCGGAAGTGCTTTCGGTCATGCAGCCATGTCTTGAAAATCTTTACGGCAATCCCTCCAGCGTGCATCAGGCCGGGCAAGAAGCACGCCACGCCATTGAAGAATCCCGTTATCAAGTCGCGGAGTTTATCGGCTGCCGCCCCACCGAGATAATTTTTACCAGTGGCGGAACGGAATCGGATAATGCGGCACTCATGGGCACGCTGGCGGGACGTATGGAAAAAAAAACAATTATCACGTCCAAGGTCGAACACAGTGCCGTGCGCGAAACGGTGGACGATCTGGCAAAACACGGCTACCGCGTCATTGACATTGAAGTCAATACACGGGGCCAACTGGACCGGTCGGCGTTACGGGCCGCGTTGGCTGATGCCGATGCGGCACTATTAAGCCTGATCTGGGCCAACAATGAAACCGGCGTCATATTTGATATTGATACCATCGGCGCGGAGGCCCGAGAGCACCGTGTACCATTTCATGTGGATGCGGTTCAGGCCGCGGGTAAAATCCCCCTGCACTTTTCCAACCGGCCCATCGACCTGCTATCCATCAGTGCGCATAAATTTCATGGTCCCAAAGGGATCGGAGCGTTGGTGGTGCGACGTGGCGTACCGTTTAATCCGCTGATTCACGGTGGCCCCCAAGAACGGGATCGGCGCGGCGGCACGGAAAATGTTCCCGGCATTGTGGGAATGGGCGCGGCGGCAGCGCGCATGCTGGCCAAACTGGCTGATCCCGGCTATCTGGAGCGCATCGCAACATTACGCGATAAGCTGCAATCGGGAATTCTTACTTCCGTGCCGGAGAGCTTTGTTATTGGCGATGGCTCGAATCGTGTCGCCAACACCGCCAATATAGGCTTCGCGTCGCTGGAGGCCGAAGCTATTCTCATCCTGCTGAATCAACATGATATTTGCGCCAGCGCCGGAGCCGCGTGCTCCAGCGGTTCCCTGGAGCCTTCGCGTGTGCTCAAGGCCATGGGAGTACCGGAAAAAATCGCCCACGGCGCGGTGCGCTTTTCACTGTCCGAATTTACAACGGAGGCGGACATAGATCAGGTTCTGCGGGTAATTCCACGCGTAATTACCCGTCTGCGCGAGGTGCTGCCGGTGTAGCTTTTTCCCGTTCAAGGCCCAGGAGCCGCAATACTCAAGAATACTACTCAAGACAGTCGCAAATGGGGGAACCAGACTTTATCCCTGCAACTTTTCTTAATCCCGCGCGTGTGGCATCATGATGACTATGAATTTGACAGTTTCATTATCATTGCATCGCCGAATTGTCGCCGCAGCGTTTCTCGGCCTTATCGGATGGGTAGCTGTTATCCCAGTGTATGCGGATTATCCTGTCGGCACGGGTCCGAAAATAACTGTCGCTCCGCCACCCTTCCCCCCGGAATGGAAACTTGGCCGCACAGCACCGACGTTACACATCACGGATTTATCCGGCCAAAAGGTCTTGTTATCGCGGTTTTCCGGTAAACCGGTAGTTTTGGAATTTGGCAGCCTCACCGAACCGGCATTTCGGCTAAGTGCCGCAAGCATGAATTGGCTGGCGCGCAAATGGAACAACAAGGCGCAATTCCTGATTGTGTACCAGAATGAATCCCATCCCGCAGGAACCGGACGGGCATTGGCGATTAATAAAACTGCTGGTGCTTCAATTCCCCAGGCACAAAATCAGGCACAACGCATTGCCGATGCCCGGCTGGCACAGCGAAAATTACGTTTACAATTTCCATTAGTCACCGTTGATAACCAGCGTAATCAAACAGCTTTAGCCTATGGTTCACTGCCCAATATGACATTTCTTATTAATGCCCATGGGCAGTTGATCGCCGCATGGCCATGGATGACACCCTGGCAACTCAATGGTGCCATCCAAGCAGTGCTGGCGGGTAAACCGATTCCATCCGGCGATATGAGTTCCGGTTTTATGCCCAATACATCGCCACCCATGGAATTTGATTATCAGGCGCTTCCGCCGGCCGCTCCGCAAGCCCTGGCCGATGCCATTGATCGCGCGGGCGTCACAAGGCAACAATTGGCCAAAATACTTCCCGCCCTGACCGATTTTTCAACCGCATTGCTTAAAATCCGGCAACAGATAGCACAACTCCGTGAGCACCGAAGACAGTTCAACGGGAACTTCCGTCAATCGGTTCGTTCCGCGTTTGATGGCTTGCGAAACGCCGCGAACGAACTTACCCGATCTCTGCATCGAAATCTCAATCATCGACAATATCAGGCCATTGTCTCAGAATTAGACCGCGGCAAACTTCGTCGCGTATTTGCATCCGCCAATTCATTGCCGGGACACCATTGAAGTGATGCCAACACGCGATGGGAGAAGAATCGGCGGCTCATCAGTTGACCTTTTCACCAATTTTCGACAACATGCCATGTCGCGGATCGCGCGATCCCGAATTAATTGGCGATTCTCTCGTCAGTCGGGATGGCGGCGATTATTCACGACGGCCCGTAACGTACCGATGATGTTGTGAGGATTAATAAGAGGATTAATAACATGTCTGCTACATCTGCCAACGCCAAAGTTAAAAACCATCGCCCCAAAGCCAAGGCGGCCAAACCAGTGAAACTCTCACGGCTCATAAAACCCGCGGAGATGTCACTGGAAGAATGGCAAATTGCATTGCGGCGGCAATATGGACTGGAGCAGGTATTCAGTCTGCGCAATCTTGGCGATCAAGCCGTATTCTCTGATTTTGAGATTACCAACCCCGCCTCCGGTGGCGTCTATCGCGTGGCTATTCGCGGCGAGCAGTTGGGAGATAACTTTTGCTCCTGCCCCGACTTTACCACCAATTCCCTGGGCACCTGCAAGCATATTGAATTTACGCTGCAAACAATGCGGCGAGACGCGACGGCGGCGGAGGCTCTGCGGCGCGGCTATCATCCGCCCTACAGTTCAGTGCATCTGCGTTATGGGGCACAACGGTCGGTTCATTTTCGGGCGGGCACGGAATGTCCGACCGAATTACGTAAACTCGCAGCGGCGTATTTTGACACGAACGGCGAGCTCCTGCCGGAAGCCATTTCCACCTTCGATCAATTCATAACAGCGGCGGCGACCATCGCGCACGACCTGCGTTGTTATGACGATGCGTTGTCATTTATCGCTGAAAAACGTGATACCGCGGAACGGGATCGCATCTTGCGGAAAGCCTTTCCACAAGGGCCGGAAAGCCCGGCCATGGACAATCTGGTAAAAGTGCCGCTTTATCCCTATCAGCGCGAGGGGGCACTGTTTGCGGCACGGGCCGGACGCTGCCTGATCGGCGATGAAATGGGGTTGGGAAAAACCATTCAGGCCATTGCGGCGGTGGAAATTATGGCCAAACACTTTGGCGTGCAGCGTGTGCTGATCGTATGCCCCACATCCCTGAAACATCAATGGGCCAGTGAGATCGACAAATTCGTCAAGCGTTCCACACACGTCATTGGCGGCATGAGAGCCAACAGGCAACAGGGATTTGCGACGGACACACTTTATAAAATCACCAACTATGACACGATTCGCCGCGATTTGGACCTCATTGAACAATGGTCGCCGGATATGGTCATTCTTGATGAGGCCCAGCGGATCAAAAACTGGAATACCATCGCCGCCCGTTGCGTCAAACAGATCAAATCACCTTATGCCATTGTTTTAACCGGCACGCCACTGGAGAATCGACTGGAAGAATTGGTATCCGTCGTGCAATTTGTGGATCGGCATCGGCTGGGGCCCACGTTTCAATTCCTCCATCAGCACCAAATACACGACCCGGAAACAGGCCGGGTGGTCGGGTATCAAAAGTTGGACTTGATTGGCCGGACATTGGCACCCATTCTTATTCGCCGTAAAAAGGACGCGGTACTCAAAGATTTACCCGGTCGTTTGGACAAAACCTTTTTTGTATCCATGACGCCCCAGCAGATCAAACACCACGATGAAAATCGGGATGATGTGGCCCGCATCGTGCATCGCTGGCGAAAAACCCACTATCTCTCGGAAGCTGATCGCCAGCGACTGATGATCGCGCTGCAGAACATGCGTATGAGTTGCGACAGCACGTTTCTGCTGGATCATCAAACTGATTTTGGATACAAAGCTGATGAATTAGCCACACTGCTGGAGGAACTCTTTGAGCGACCCGGTGAAAAAGTCGTGATATTCAGCCAGTGGCTGCGCATGCACGAACTGCTGGTGCGGCGTATGGCGGGCCGCCGGTGGGAACACGTTCTTTTTCATGGCGGAGTCCCCAGCATGATGCGTGGGGCGCTGGTCGATCGTTTCCGCGACGATGAAAAATGCCGGGCCTTTCTGGCCACCGATGCCGGCGGCGTGGGATTAAATTTACAGCACGCGGCGTCGGTGGTGGTCAATGTGGATTTGCCATGGAATCCGGCGGTGCTGGAGCAGCGCATTGGCCGGGTCCATCGCCTGGGACAGAAGCGTCCGGTACAGGTCATTAACTTTGTCGCCAAGGGCACCATTGAAGAAGGAATGCTGTCGGTATTGAAGTTCAAGAAATCGCTTTTTGCCGGAGCCTTGGATCATGGCGAAGCCACCATCACTCTCGGTGGATCGCGTTTGAGCAAATTTATTGAAACCGTGGAACGGACCACCGGTGCCATTCCCGCAGCCGTAGCGGAAGAAGCGGTGGAACAATCGGATGGATTATCAGGGGAACCTTCAAGCCAGAGCAGCGCCGCGCATGGCACCAGTCCGGATTCCTTATCCACGCCAGGCCCCGCAACCGCCCATGAAAGTAACGCAGCCGCCACGACCGCGCCTGGAGCAAGTCCTTCGGCGGGTAATCCATGGGCCGGATTGCTGCAAGTGGGGCTGAATTTATTGGAACAACTGGCGGCACCGCAAAACCCGTCATCGCAATCTGGTTGCTCCGAGGCCTCATCACCAAGACGTCCCGCGGGCATTTCCATTATTCATCGCGATGAACGCACCGGTGAATCTTATATGAAACTGCCGGTGCCCAGCCCCGAAGTTCTGGAGCAGGCCCTCGGCGCGATCAGTTCTTTGCTGGAGAAATTTAGAAGCGGCAGATAAGCGTCGCTTAAGTTGAGTTGGTCATGGCGGCGAGTTTTTCCAGAGTTTTCAAGGCTTTTCCGGAATCAATGGCGGAAATGGATAATTTAACCCCGGCACGCAGCGATTCCGCTTTACCTCCCACCCACAATGCGGCCGCGCTGTTCAACAGGACAATATCCCGCCCCGGACCACTTTGGCCGGAAAGAATGTCACGGATTTTTGCCGCCGATGCTTCGGGCGAGTCAATGCGTAAGTCATCGGATGTGGATATTTGCAGGCCAACATCCTTGGCGGAAAGTTCCATGGTCTTAATTTCACCGTCCTCATAGAGTGCCACACGCGTCGGCCCACCGATGGAAAGTTCACACATTGCACCCTCCATTGGATCGGATCCGCAAACCACCATCGCCCGTACCGCCCCCAATCGTACCAGCACTTCCAGCATGGGCCGCACCAGACTCGGACGTGGAACCCCCACAAGTTGCCGACGTGCCCCGGCCGGGTTGGTCAGCGGTCCCATGAGATTAAACAGGGTGGCGAAACCCAGAGACTTCCGAATTTCCGCCACATGTCGCATGGCGGGGTGATGGCGTGGCGCAAAACAGAAACAGATGCCAATTTCATTTACACATCGGGCCTGTAAATCCGGGTCAATATCCACCCGTACCCCCAGCCGTGTTAACGCGTCCGAGCTACCGCTGCGACTGGTCACGGCACTGTTGCCATGTTTGGCCACCGGCACCCCGCAGGCGGCAGCGACAATTGCCGCAGTGGTGGAAACATTAAAAATACGGGATCCCGTGCCACCGGTACCGCAGGTATCAATGACATCTTGCGGAGCCACCACGGACACCACGAATTGCCGCATGACCCAAGCTGCGCCCGCGAGTTCGTCGACCGTCGGGTCTCGCCCGGCCAGCAGCGCCAAAAAGGCACCCACCTGCGCCGCCGGAGCCGTACCGGACATAATGGCCTCAAAGGCGCAACGGGTCTGCTCCTGCGTAAGGCTTTGTCCCTTGAGTAATGTTGTGAGAATATCTTTCATCCCATGTCCGCAGCCGGGACCTGCAAACGCAGATCGGGGCTATATAAGTTTGGCCCCTTCGCCCGCAGTGGTGGCAAACATGGAAGCGTGCTTGCCGCAACGTTTGGTATATTGACTGTCTAATGCAGCGGTCAGCGTATCAATGGCCCCACGCGATACCATGACCACGATGGAACCGCCGAAGCCGCCACCAGTCATTCGGGCCCCGTAAACACCTTCAACCGTGGCCGCAATTTCCACCAAAGCATCAAGTTCCGGACAGCTTACACCATAATCATTCCGCAGGCTGGCATGGGATTGATACATCAGCTTGCCGCAGATGGCCCAATGTCCCGCGGCCATCGCATCGGCAAATTGCAGTGTGCGGGCATTTTCGGAAATGACATGCTGCGCACGTTTGAAGACCGTCGGGTCCAAATCCATCCGGCATTGGTTCAACATGGACAAGTCGGCATCGCGAAGGGCTTTAACTACGGGAAATGTCTTCTGCAGCACCGCCACGGCTCGCTGACATTGATTTTTTCGGGCCTGATACTCCCCCTGCACCAGTTCATGCTTAACGTTGGAATTGGCAATCAAAATCCGCATATCCGCATTTTTCATCGGTACTTGCCGACGGGATAAATCGCGACAATCCAGTAACATGGCGTGGTCTTTTTCGGCGAGGGCGGAAATAAACTGATCCATGATGCCGCAAGGCATGTCGGCGTATTTATGTTCCGCCCATTGTGCCGCCAGCGCCAGATCCACCTTGTCCAACGTTGTGCCATTGGCAGCCAGAATCGCCAAACCGGTGGCCACTTCAAATGACGCACTTGATGAAAGGCCGCCGCCAATGGGAACGGTGGTGGCCACCAGCGCATCCATGCCGTTTTTTACCAGACCGCGTTGGCGCAATGCTTCCGCGACGCCTTTGGCGTACAGCGACCATTTCGGAGAATCTTTGGCAACCACGTCGGCTACCGAAAACGTCGCCATTTCGTTTTGTGTGGTACTGAAGAGGCGTACTTTGGCGTCCGCACGCGCCTTGGCGATAATTGAGGTGAAGCGATCAATGGCGATCGGGAATACAAAGCCGTCGTTGTAATCAGTATGTTCGCCTATCAGATTCACACGTCCCGGTGCCCGCGCATGAATAAACGTGCCATCTGATATGCCAAAGTGTTTTTGGAATTCTTGTTCAAGCTGTGAATTCACGTTAAAAGCCATATCCAACGCCATAAACAAACACTAAACCATACAGCACCATACCTTACCGGACATCCGACTATTTGTCGAATTTGCCCCATTTCGGCATCCAAGGGAAGGGGCAGTTTTTGTCGGGATTTATAAAACGCAACACGATCAGCACCGCCCGCGCCGGGACGGTGGCTTGTAGCCGCCGGGATGGGTGCCGTTTCTCTTCGTCTAAATTGTGCTCGTCAAGCCGCGTAATGCGCCACTCACCCCCGGCAGTACCGACGGGGTAACTCGAACTCATTTTGCGCCCTGCGGTTAAAGGGTTAGAATCTGCGTGTCGAAAAGGTCGCTTTTTGCGGTAGAGCTTATGGTTG
>JAJYGE010000360.1 GCA_021785155.1 Planctomycetota bacterium | reverse complement strand
TCAACGCCGCTCCCGTGGTGCATCGCTGGAAAAAGTTCGATCTCTTGCTTGCCTAATGTGTAAATGTTTTAATGAAACGATGTACTAGTATGGGCGGTTCTACCCAACGGCGCTCCGACGTGTCTTCCGCCATCTGAATCGGCGGCTGGTGCGCTGGGCGCAACGGAAATACCAGCGATTCCGAACCCACGAGCGACGAGCTTGGCACTACCTGCGTCACCTGGCGCAGGGACAACCAGACCTGTTCGCACACTGGGCCATCGGAATCACGCCATAATATTATGGCAAAGGCGATGATGGGAGCCGGATGAGCCGAGAGGCTCATGTCCGGTTCTGCGAGAGCGCGGGGGTGAAACTCCCCCGCGCCACTCACCCCACTAATCTGTTGTTGCGGTAAAATGCAGTCCTTGCTGTACCATTTGACGTCCATGGTCCTGGTGCCGGCATGTGTGTACTCTACATCGAACTTTAGGCAAAACAGCAGGACCGCTCCCAACCATGCGGGATTGGCCAATGGGGGCTTAACGAATCTTCGGTTTTCGGATATTCTGATAATCGAGTGGTTCGTAGTGTGAGGAACGTGTCCGTGAAAAAGCTGCTGGTCGCCAATCGAAGTGAAATTGCTATCCGTGTATTACGTGCCGCTACCGAATTGGGGCTGGCCACGGTGGCCATTTACACGTATGAAGATCGCTATTCTTTGCACCGATTTAAGGCCGATGAAAGCTATCAGGTCGGCGGAGCGGATGCTCCGGTAAAGAATTACCTCAATATCTCCGCCATTATTGATGTCGCTAAAGCCCATGCTGTGGATACCATTCATCCCGGTTATGGTTTCTTATCGGAGAACGCTGAATTTGCCCTGGCCTGTGCGCAGGCCGGTATCACCTTTGTCGGTCCAACGCCGGATATGCTGCGGGTCTTCGGCGACAAGACCGCCGCCCGACGTATCGCCCAGCAGGCGGGGGTTCCGGTGTTGCCGGGAACTGATCATGGCGTAACCGATCCGGTAAAAATTAAAAAAATGGCCAAAGACATTGGCTTTCCGCTGATAATCAAAGCCAGTTTCGGTGGCGGTGGCCGCGGCATGCGCGTGGTGCGCGAACCAGGTGAATTAACCGCCAAACTTGAAGAAGCCCAGCGTGAAGCAGGGGGAGCTTTTGGCAAATCGGAAGTGTTTCTGGAACGTTATATCGCCAGGGCCAAACATATTGAAGTGCAGATTCTGGGCGATGCGCACGGCCACCTGGTACATCTGTATGAACGTGATTGCTCTGTGCAACGCCGTCATCAGAAAGTGGTGGAGCTTGCGCCGAGTATCGGGTTGCCGGAAGATTTGCGGACCGCAATATGCCAGGCGGCGGTGGCAATTGGTCGGCAGGTCCAGTACCGCAATGCCGGTACCGTGGAATTTCTGGTGGATGTCGATTCGGGGAAGTATTTCTTCATTGAAGTCAATCCACGCATTCAGGTGGAGCACACCGTTACGGAAATTGTAACAGGTATTGATCTGGTAAAAGCTCAAATACGCGTGGCGCAGGGCCATAGTTTGCATGGAGCGGAAATTCAGATCCCCACCCAGGACAACATTACATGCCGTGGTGTAGCTCTGCAATGCCGGATTACCACTGAAGATGCCTCCAATCATTTTATTCCCGATTATGGTCGCATCACCAGTTATCGTTCCCCCGCCGGCTTTGGTGTGCGTCTGGATGGCGGAACCGCGTACACCGGTGCGGTCATTACCCCGTATTTTGATTCGTTATTGGTCAAACTGACCTGTTTCGCTCCTACACTAGAAGAATCGGTGGCCCGCACGGTCCGGGCTTTATCCGAATTTCGCGTGCGTGGCGTCAAAACCAACATCCCTTTTCTGGAAAATCTGGTGCAGCATCCCACCTTTGTTTCCGGCCAGGCCACGACAACCTTTGTGGACAATACTCCGACACTGTTCCGGTTTACGGTCCGTCGTGATCGTGCCACCAAGCTGCTTTCGTATCTGGGCGATGTGATAGTCAATGGCTCCCCGGAGGTAAAGCGTGTGCCGGATATCGCGGCCATGACACCGCCCCCAGTACCTGCCGTCAGTCACATCCAGCCTCTACCCAAAGGTCTCCGCGATCATTTCAAAGAAATGGGAGCCAGGGATTTTTCCCGGTTTCTCATGAGGCATAAAGCTCTGCTGTTTACCGACACCACGATGCGCGATGCCCACCAGTCACTATTAGCTACACGCATGCGCACCATTGATATGCTCCCCGCGGCAACCGCGATGGCCCGGATGCTTCCCAATATTTTCAGCCTGGAGATGTGGGGCGGGGCTACTTTTGATACCGCGATGCGATTTTTGCATGAAGACCCCTGGCAACGCCTGGCGGAATTGCGCGCCGCTGCCCCCAATCTGTTGTTCCAGATGCTTTTACGCGCCAGCAACGCCGTGGGATATACCAATTATCCCGATAATGTTGTGAAGTATTTTGTGCGGCAGGCAGCGCTTAACGGCATTGATGTGTTTCGCGTGTTTGATTCATTGAATTGGACACGCAACATGCGCGTCGCCATGGACGCGATTCTGGAAAGCGGCGCTATTCTCGAAGCCGCCATTTGTTACACCGGCGATATACTCAACCCGCGCCGGGAAAAATATTCGCTCCAATATTACATTCGCATGGCCAAAGAATTGGAAAAAATGGGTACGCATATTCTCGGAATTAAGGATATGGCGGGCCTGTGCCGGCCGTTGGCCGCGCAAAAGCTGGTTAAAGCGCTGAAAAATGAGGTGGAACTGCCGCTTCATTTTCACACGCATGATACCGCGGGCGTGCAGGCGGGCAGTATCCTTTTAGCCGCCCAGGCGGGTGTGAATACCGTCGATGCCGCCATCAGTCCACTTAGTGGTATGACCAGCCAGCCTAATATAAATTCGTTGGTGGCGGCATTGGCTCATACGCCGCGCGACAGCGGGCTGGATCAAACCGCGCTGGCTCGTCTTGCGGATTACTGGGAGGCTGTGCGGCGGTTCTATCAGCCGTTTGAGGAAGGGATGCTTGCCAGCACCGCTTCCGTTTATGAACATGAAATGCCCGGCGGGCAATATACCAACCTGCGCGTACAGGCCAAGAGTCTCGGCCTCTCTGAACGCTGGAATGAAATCGCCGCCATGTACGCCCAGGTGAATCAGCTCTTTGGCGACATTGTCAAAGTCACGCCTTCCAGCAAAGTTGTCGGCGATATGGCGCTGTTCATGGTCACCAACAATCTGACCCCCGATGATGTGCTGGACGAATCCCGCCACATTGATTTTCCCAAAAGTGTTGTGGATATGCTGCATGGTGATTTGGGCCGTCCCCCCGGCGGCTGGCCGAAGAAACTGCAAAAAATAATCCTTCGCGGCAAACCACCGCTGACCGTTCGGCCCGGCGCTAAACTACAACCGATTGATCTGGAAGCCGCGCGAGGAGAA
>JAJYGE010000325.1 GCA_021785155.1 Planctomycetota bacterium | reverse complement strand
CAGCAGTATGCATGATTACCCACTACCCCCAACCGGATTCGAACCGGTGTATGCAGACTGAGAATCTGCTGTCCTAGGCCTCTAGACGATGGGGGCGAATTTTCAGCTATGAATTTAGGTTAATGGCGGCTTGAAGTCAAACCCAGGTGGCCGAGCTGTGCGCTTTAACCAAATAGCGTGTGCCCGTTTTTATCGGGAACCATCGGACGCCGCAAACAAAATCGCCGCTCTGCCGCTGGTTCTCCGGGATCATAAACCAACTGTTCTATTGCGGCTGGAGGTACGCGGGGGCCAAGCCACTGTGTGAAAATCGGGCCGAGATTGATCCGCACCCGTCGCCAACCGGGCTTACAACGAGCCGACTCTGCGGACAGCAGATAAAGGCGGATAAAAATAGCAGGGCACAAAAATACTCGATACCGCTTACTGCTAAATACCGCGCATTACCACTGATACTGCCAATACCGTAGTGCTCAGCGCTGATTAAATTAATATTTTCCATATAACGGGCCGAAGTTCCGGCACGCCGCAAAGTCCCCGGCCTGTGGCTCGCTGGCACCAAACGCTGTCCATACGCTGGGACGGAAAATACGTTGATCGGGAACATTGTGCATATACACCGGTATTCGCAACATGGACGCCAATGTAATAAGCTCGTGGCCAATATGGCCATAACTGAACGCACAATGGTTGGCCCCCCAATTGTTCATCACGCTGTACGCATCTAAAAATGCCCCCTGCCCCGTGCAGCGCGGCGCAAACCAGGTTGTCGGCCAAGTCGGGTTGGTACGTTTATCGAGAATGTCATGCACAGATGAGGGCAGCTCCACCGTTGTGCCTTCCGCTATTTGTAACGCAGGCCCCAGTCCCTTAATAAGATTCAATCGCGCTGCCGTCACTGGCATGCCGCCGCGGGTTCGGTACCGCACGGAAAAACCGCCGCCGCGGAAATATTCATAGATCGCCGGACACCACTGGGTTGCCCCCAGGCATGCCGCAGCCTCCTGCGGTTTAATCTTCCACCAGGGCTTCATTGCGGGTTGTCCATCCTGCATCTGACACCCCGTGCCATCCAATGCCGCCGAGCCGCTGTTAATGAAATGCAGCACGCCCCCCGCCGCATCACCCTGAAGTTCGTGGCCTGTGGCCTGGAATACGGATTGCGGACTCCAATACGTGCGGACATCGGCAAATATCTGAGCCGTTCCGGTCAGCAGGTGGCCAAAAAGCATGGTCGCGCCATTCAGTGCGTCATTTTCCGTAGCGACAATATACGGCTGACGAATTCCGCTCCAATCAAAAGACGAGTTGAGAACTGTTTCCAGATAATCCCCGTTGGGATAATGATCCGTCCATTGACGTTGGCCTTGGAAACCCGCGGCGATGGCGTTATGCCCCAGCGATTCTTCCCCGTATCCCAGCTTCGCTAATTGTGGATTTCCGATCATCAAATCGCGCACAATAATGGCCATCTTCACGCAATGCTCCCACTCCTTATCTTTTTGGGCTTTGTTGCGCCGGCGCGACGCGGTGTTGGCGTCCAACCCGGCAGGGCAATTGGCCTTTGTCCATTTCAATGCTTGGGAAAATTCGTTGGGATCATAAATTCTTCGGTCGATTCGCCGGGCCAGTTCCGTCATATCCACATTCATCACGCGCATGTCCAGATAGGCTTCAAAAAACGCCGCATCCACCGCTGATCCGGCGATGCCCATTGATACGCCGCCAATTGAGCAATACGACCGGCCACGCATTCCAGCAACCGCCAGGCCGGCCCGGGCAAATTGCAGCAGCTTCTGCTGCACGTCCGGCGGGATGGCGGTGTCTGCGGCGTCCTGCACGTCATGACCATAAATATTGAACGCGGGCAGTCCTTTCTGGCTATGGGCCGCCCCAACCGCCGCAAGATAAACCGCTCCAGGCCGCTCAGTGCCATTAAATCCCCATACCGCTTTGGGAATCAATGGATCCATATCCATGGTTTCCGAACCATAACACCAGCACGGGCTGACTGTAATGGAAACGCCGACGCCTTCCGATGCAAATTTCTGGGCACAAAGCGCCGCTTCCGCCAGGCCGCCAATGGTGCTATCCGCCAGAACGCATTGAACTTTAGTGCCATCCGCGTGGCGTAATTGTGTAGTCAACAGCCGCGCCACACTGCGTGCCATATCCATGGTTTGCTTCTCCAGGGATTCACGCACGCCATCCCGTCGGCCATCAATCGTGGGGCGAATTCCAATTTTCGCATTTTTCCCCACCAGCCTGTTTCGCGGCATATTGACAGCCATCGTTTCCATATTCGCCATGATGTGTTCCTTCTGTATCAAATCATAATTCTATTAACCAACGTCAATTTCATATCTTCAATAATATCGCATAATCCGCTTGCCGCCCAGCGCCTTTCGTGCCGGATGGAAAGGGCAATCGGTCTTGACATCAAAATGCCATGCCTGATCCGCGGCACGGGAATAATCCGCGCTTGTGCCAAAACTCCGTGCCCATAAGCAACATCCGTTGATTACCATCCAACCGGAAACATTTTTAACGAGAAACCCATGCCGGCGCAAACGCTGTGGCTATCTGCTGAATCGGATAATACGCAAGCAATGCCAGAGCATTTAGCGCACATGCGGTCAGCAGCAGCAATACTGTGCCAGTGGCGATTCGCCGATGTTTGCGTCGCTTGCCAATAGATGTTTGATCCGCAGAACTCGCCATCTCCGGGATATCCATCAATGCATACGCTCCAACCCGCATCGCCGCCCCGCTACCCAATAAAATCCCCAGCCCATTAACAATAAAGACCAGCAAGCCGGGTAAAGATTCCGGGCCAACGGTTCGTAAACATTCAATGCGGGCAACACTTCCAAGTGTCGGAGGCAACCCGCCGAGAGACAATAGCACCAGTACCAGCATAAGCGCGTGGAGATTTTTCATGCGGGCAAATGATGGCCATTGCTGATTTAATCCCAGGGATTGTCGCCCCAAAATTCCCCCCGATGATCCCAGAGCGATTCCGGCGGTTAGAGCATATAACAGCACGCATCCCACCAGCGCAGAGCCAGTGGCATGTGTAAACGATATGCCGGCGGCAATCGTCACAAATGTGCAGGCCGCCAATATGCCAACAATATTTCCTAAAATATCCGGCACAACATATTGAAATAGCGCTCTTATCCCATACGCCGCAACCGCCAGGATACCGACACTGATCATCGTGGGCGTTACCACGTTGGCTACCGCCGGGTTGTGTTGACTTAATGAATGGATGATCCGTAAATACGCACCCAGAGATGCGATACATGGTGCCAGCAGCATAAAAAAAGCAACGGGTGCCGTTGCGTCGCCGGCAGCTTCCCCAAACCACCAGACTAAAGGCAGGCTGCCAATCCAAAATAGAATCGGCATCATAAACAATACCACCAGAATCCCGGTCCATGCCGGCGACCCATGCGGAGCGAG
>JAJYGE010000154.1 GCA_021785155.1 Planctomycetota bacterium | reverse complement strand
ATTGACTAAACGTAGCGCGCGATTGCGGCAGATCGCTGCAAGATTACCATGGCCAGCCAATGTGTGGATGGGGGTAAGCGTGGAGGATCAACGGGTCGCCTCGCGCATCACAGACCTCGCCTGCGTACCGGCGCAAGTACGATTTCTCTCGCTTGAGCCGCTGTTGGGGCCGCTGGAACAGTTGGAATTGGCCGGCATTCACTGGGTGATTGTCGGCGGTGAATCAGGCCCCGGTGCCAGGCCGATGCAAGAACAGTGGGTGCAGTCTATTCGGATTCAATGCGAGGTCGAAAAATCGGCGTCCTTCTTCAAGCAATGGGGCGGCGTGAACAAACATGCGACGGGGCGATTACTCAATGGGCGCACCTACGACCAAATGCCGGTCCGGGAAGTTGCCACGGTAGCAAACCCGCCGCGCCGGCGCACGCCTCGTACCTCATCGCGGTTGCAACGACCATTATGGACCGGCGGTTCTAGCCGGCCCGACGCAATCGCGTTGCCGGTGCTGGCACTTTGAATTTAGTGCATCGTGCCGCCCCAATCGCCCACCTCTACGGCTTAACCGAAGAAGAATTCGCCCATATATTAACCACGTTCCCATTGGTACCCGACCCGGTCACCGTCGCCGCCCGGAACGCATATCGTGATGTGGAAAGAGGGCTGATAACATGAACGCGCGCGCCGGCAGCCACCGGCCGAATTCAGGCGACGGTCGCCTTGGTGATGCCAACGACCGTTGTTTTCGGAATCACTCCACTTTCCACGAGAGTTTCATCTTCTGGGACGAAAACCGCACATAATCGTTTGTGAGCCTGGCGTACCGTCCGATGATCAGGTCACGGTGTACTTTTATTTCCGCGCTGAGCTGGTTAAGTTCTGTGGCATTTCGAAGTTTCATTATCTGGCTATCGAACTCTTCGGCGATACACCACGTGGCGGCGGCATTGTCCGCCTCCCGCTCAATCTTTTGGCCCTCACCGGTTTTGTCGTCCGTGCCGGCATCGACTACCGCTACCTTTTTCCCGTGGTGCAGGATATGAGCCGCTTCGTGCAGCAGCGTGAAGACTAAGCCGTCCAGCCGCTTCCCGCGTAGGGTTACCGCAATAATCGGACGATCTCCCCGCCAGAATGCCGCGCCATTAATGGCGGCCCCGGCGAATTCTGGAACCAGCACCAGCGCAACTCCGCTTGTGCGAAATGATTCAATCGTCTCGGCGATAAACGTATTAAAGTTCTGGTTATCGTGGACGCTTGCGGTCCGCCTGGGAATAGCGCATACGCATTTTGCAAATTGATCCGCATCAAAATTGTCAGTTGCGATATCCATGGCCTTGACTTCAGCAAGTCTGACCCACGTCCAAGCAAGGTACGGCTTGGGTTTAGCGATGGATTGCCGTCGAAACATTGTGCCGGATATCGTCAGAGGGGCAAAAATCTTATCAATGGACTCTGGCTGGGAAATTCCGAAAAAGCTGCACAAGTTCCATATTTTATGTAACGCATTGCCCGTGGCTGGAACGGCCTTGCGTGCGGCGAGTTCCGAGTACGGAAAGTTCTTCTCCCATCCCAGGTGCTTTTTAAGTTCACTTTCCTGCGCCCGAGCGGCCAGCCGCTGGCGATAGAGCCGTTCGCGCTCGTTCCAGAACTGTGCGGGGGTTTGGAGAACCAATTCGAACTTCTGGGCCGTTTCGGGGGTAAGCGGGGCCTTGCCCTTGATAATTTCATTAATGGTTTTTCGGGCCAGCCCGGTGCGGTCCGCCAGTTCCGTCTGGCTCATCCCGCGCTCTTCTATAAGTTCATCAAGCGTATCACCCGGTGCAACGGCGTAGTCAGGATCAAATTTGTGTGTGGGAGCCATAGGTTCCTCGCAATGCTTTAATGATAGTCTTCGACATTTACCAGGCAGACGGTTACAACCTCCTTCCAATTCAGGCCTCCGTCGGACTTGAGCGGGGCAGGGTCGGCAGGTTTCACAATGAGCCGCTGGTTTCCGGAAAGGCGGCAGGCGATGCAACCACGATAGTCACCCGTCAGCTCGTGCCATTTGCCTGGAAGGTTTCGCAAATCTTCCAGGGATGCGGCAGCCTCAATATCGGACAGACGCTTTATAATCGCCTTGGCCGATTCAGCACCGTAGCGGCCCCGGAGTTTCTTCTCCGTATTAAACAGTTCCGCTGTCTTTACGTCGCTGAATTCTATCTCCATGCTATAGCCCTTGTCAAGTTGATGTAACCTGATAGGTTACACATTTTCCCGCCATGAGTTGTGCCGACAGATCCACCGCGCCGCCAATTCCCCCTAAATCGGGGGCGTAATCGCCAATGCCCGGATAAACGCCGCCAGTCGTTCCGCCTCCTGGGCGGTCAAATCCGCCGGAAGGCCAATCGGGGCAAGCAAATCTGGCCTGAGCGGATATGTATGATTAATCAGCATACTGCGTGTTGCCGGTGCGGCGGCCAGCGCGGCCGGGGGGACCTCCAAAGTGTCTGATCGCATGGGCGTGGCAAACCCCGATGGTGCGGGAAACGCCTGTTCCTCCTCCACGTCACCCCCATCCCACGGTAACTCCTCCAGTGTCTGCGATTTTCCCAGTGCTACTTGTGCTACAGAATACATCGCGTACCGCCAGCGAAATCGAGATTGCTTGCTCCCACGGCCAGCGATGAACCGGCCACATGTTAAATCGTCCAATTGCTTCAAGAATTTCACAGCATCAGCCCGCGGACAACCCATATCACGCATTAACACCTCAACGGTCAATTCCGTACGCTTGCGTTGCCGTTGTGCCAAAATCTCGAAAGCACGGCGGGCAATCTCATCTTTTACGGCCCAATTTTGCAGGGATTCAGGCAGAGTGGTGTCCATAATATGACCCCTAAAAACAAGCTTCTATAGTAGTATACGGTTTAAAAAACAAAAATAACACTACTACAATATCAATCTTGATATTATTTTACAATATGCCTTCTATCTATACCCACTAATGGGCCAAGAAACCAAAACAACACCCACGCCGCCCCAATCGCCCACATCCACGGCTTAACCGAACGAGAATTCGCCCACATATTAACCACGTTCCCATTGGTACCCGTTCCGGTCACCGTCGCCGCCCGGAACGCCTGCCGTGACACGGCAAGAGCGCGTGAAAGGAACGCTGGCGGCAGAGTCGGCAAACGACAACAATACAAATGACGCGCCGCATGGAACCCGACAAACGGTGCCCATGACAAAACATGGGTCTGTGACAGACTCTGCCAGGTCCCCGCGGGCCAAATCCTTAATTTTTTAGCGCAGTTGCGCATTATCCCTCTCACTCCAACCCTATAGCCTTCTCGATGAACAGTTCAGACCCGCTGAACAATGTTCTTTGACAAGGTGAATATGTCCCGCATCAATGGCGCAGGCAAAGGCCTGGTCGAAGCCACGGTGATCGCTCTAACCCCAAACAAAACTCGACGCCCGCGCGCAAGCTCT
>JAJYGE010000226.1 GCA_021785155.1 Planctomycetota bacterium | reverse complement strand
CAGCGAACACTGCGCCTGGTGGCGGGTGAACATAAGCTGGCGCTGACACCGCAGATGGGCTGGAACTCATGGTATGTTTATCAATTGGGCAATACCGCGGCGCATACCCGGGCGGCGGCGGATGCGCTGGTGAAGACCGGTTTGGCAGCCAAGGGATTTATGTATATCAACTTGGACGACGGCTGGCAGGCCGGGCGCGGTGCCAACGGCGAAATTCAACCATCGGATGCATTCGGTGACATGAAAACACTGGCGGATTATGTACACAGCAAAGCATTGCGCTTCGGCCTTTACTCCTCTCCGGGACCGAAAACTTGCGGCGGCCACACCGGTAGTTTTGGTCATGAACTACAGGATGCCAAAACCTATGCGCAGTGGGGTGTCGATTATCTTAAATACGATTGGTGCAGCTACACCGATGAGGTTCCAAAGCATCCTGATCTGGAACAATACATCAAGCCCTACAAGGTCATGCGGTCAGCCTTGGATCAGATCGACCGCGATATATTTTTCAGTTTATGCCAATATGGAATGGCACATGTATGGACATGGGGCGGAAGGCCCCCGGTATGGGGTAATTGTTACCGCGTCAGCGGGGATATTACCGATACCTGGGCATCGGTTTGCTACAACAGTTTTGAGTGCAACGGCCCGCTGTTTCCATTCGCCGGGCCGGGGCACTGGAACAATCCGTGCATGTTGATGCTGGGATATGGACTGTTTGCGGGCACCAAGAGACCGCACTGGACGCGGCTTACGCCGCATGAACAACTCACCCAGGTTACGCTTTGGTGCATGATGGCCGCACCGTTGTTATTAAGCTGTAATCTTGAAAAGCTCAACCCATTCACGCTGGCTTTATTGACCAATACCGAAGTCTTGGCGGTAGATCAGGATGAATTGGGAAAACAGGCCCAGCGCGTAGATCGGCAGAAATTCGGTGAGATTTGGGCCAGGCCGTTGTGGGATGGAACGGTGGCGGTCGGAATATTTAATCGCGGGTTGGTTCCGGGAGCCGTCACCATACCATCATGGGCGATGCTGGATCCGGTGCTGGGAGGAAATGCCAGACCGTTGCGTGGCCGACAAATGGTGCGGGATTTATGGAAACGGAAAGACCTTGGTGCCAGAAGCCGGTTCAGTGCGGAAATTGCGGCGCATGGTGCCATGATGCTCAAAGTGGGAACGCCCATGGTGACCAACGGTTAGTACAGCCTCGGGCAGTGAAGGCCGCGTGACTTGTTTTATGATCATATTCGGTATTTTCTTTAACGAAGGTTGCTGACATCTGGAGTCGATTTATGCGAAACGTAATGTGTTGGACTCGGCGGACAATGCGTCTTTTTTTTGCCGCTGGAGTTGGTGCCATGTTTGTTGTCCAGCCGCACCCCGTGCGTGCCGCCCAAAGCATTGCGGTGAACGGCAACAGTCCGGGGCGTATTTTTGCGGGTATCGGCGGGGAAAGCGCCGGGGCTTCCACGCGGTTGCTGGTGGATTACCCCAAAAAGCAGCGGAATGAAATTCTCAATTATCTTTTCAAGCCCGATTTCGGCGCGGCCCTGCAAAATCTGAAATGTGAACTCGGCGGCGATACCAATTCCACCGACGGCACCGAGCCGGCCTATTTCCGCAGCCGCTATGAATATCAACATCCCAAGGCTCCGCAGCCGCTATGAATATCAACATCCCAAGGCCGCCTATTTTGCGCGTGGTTATGAAACCTGGCTGATGCAACAGGCCCGGAAACGTAATCCGAACATTCGCCTGGGATTGCTGCAATGGGGCGCTCCGGGCTGGCTGGGCGATCGCGTGGCTCCCAATGGCCCGCGCAGCCGGAAATATTATTCCCAGGACAATGCCAATTACATCACCCGGTGTGTGCAATGCCTGAATCGCTTTGATCATCTCCGGATCAATTATGTCGGCTGCTGGAATGAAGAAGGCTATAATGTCGGCTGCTGGAATGAACAGGGCTATAACGTACCGTGGATATTAAAATTGCGCCACGCGCTGGATACCGCCGGTCTGCAATATGTTCATATTGAAATGGCGGATTCATTTGATTGGAATTCGCTGGTGCAGAATATCAAGACCAATCCGGCCTTTGCCAGGGCCATTTCCGCCATTGGCCGCCATTATCCCGGCTACCAGTCCACGCCGCAGGCGCGGGCCTTACATGTTCCGCTGTGGTCCGGGGAAGACTGGAGCGGCTCTCAGCCCTATACGGCCACTTTGGCCAAACTGCTGAACCGCAACTACATTGAAGGCCGCATGGTGCGAACCATTATCTGGGCCTTGGATACATCTTACTATGATAATCTGCCGGCCAATGATGACGGATTGATGCTGGCCAATGAGCCTTGGAGCGGCCATTTTGAGCGGCCATTTTGATGTGATCGGCCCGATATGGGCCGTTGCGCATACCACGCAATTTGCACAGCCGGGCTGGCAATATCTGAATTCAGCGTGTGAATTACTGAAGGGCCACGGCAGCGTGGTGGCATTAAAAAGTCCGCACGGGCATAACTTCAGCCTCATCATTGAAACTGAAGATGCCACAGCGCCGCAGCGGATCAACATTCAAATCTCCGGCGGTCTGCCTGCCAACATCCCGCTGCATGTGTGGCGATCCTTGCCGCATGATTATTTCCGGCAACAACCGGATATGACAGCGGTCAATGGCATGGTAACCATGACGCTATTGCCTCATGCCATGTATTCCATCACTACCACCACGGGTCAACACAAGGGCAAGGTGACATTTATTCCCGCCGCCAAAGTGTTTCCGTTGCCATACAAAACCAGTTTATCGCACGGTGATCTGGCGGAAATGCCGAGGTATTTTTCGGATCAGGAAGGAGCCTTTAATATGGCTCCATCACCGGATGGCAAGGGGCAGGTTGTTGAGCAGATGATTACCAAGCTGCCGATCCCATGGCATAAGCAGTACCAGGCCCCGCCATTCACAATTTTGGGAGCCTCTGATTGGCATAATTATGAAGTTTCTTGTGATGTGCGTCTGGCCGGACGCGGTTCCGCGGGCGTTATTGATCGTGTGGCCGCGGTGAATTGGCGGTTTGAGCAGATCAGCGGTTCAGCGGCTACCGGGTGATGCTTCATGCCAATGGATCATGGCAACTCCTTGCCGTGCATCAACTTCTGGCCAATGGATGGCAAACGCCGCCGGGGACATCCTGGCATCGCCTGAAACTGGTGTGTCAGGGATCCACTATTTCGGCTTATCTGGATGGCAAACAACTGGCACGTGTAAAAAATGAAAGTTACGCCAACGGAATGCCGGGGTTGGCCACCGGCTGGAACCATGCCTGGTTCAAAGACTTTTCCATCACGCCGCTGCCGCACACAATTCTGCGTAATCTGGCACTGAATAAACCGGCCACCGCTTCCAGCCAATGGAGCAACCTGTATGCCCCCAAGTTTGCCGATGATGGCAATGTAAAAACCCGGTGGAATAC
>JAJYGE010000251.1 GCA_021785155.1 Planctomycetota bacterium | reverse complement strand
TCTTCCATGGAGGCTACTACACCGTCGGCTAATTCCTTGCGGGAAGAATGCAGCAGGCTAACGAGATCAGCCCCATCATCCATGGTGATGTTGGGCTTGATGTCCAGGGCAATATTCATGTGGCGATAGTAGGTTTCCCGATCTTCGCCCTTTATGGCGTAGACGGAAATTCCAAAATCCTTTACCAGCGACGCGGCATTATCATCCTGCGTGGACAAGGGGTTGCTGGCGCAGAGGGCAAGTTTGGCACCGCCGGCCTGAAGGGTGCGGGCGAGATTGGCCGTTTCGGTCGTTACGTGCAGGCAGGCGGCCATGCGATAGCCGGCAAGCGGCTTTTCCCTGGCAAAGCGTTCGCGCACCATGGCCAGAACAGGCATATCTTTATCAGCCCATTCAATGCGTTTTTTGCCTTCCGCCGCGAGCGACAGATCTTTGACATCGTGTTTTACCGTCATGAAGAAACTCCTAAAAAACGGGCGAAAGTTAACGCCCTGGTAAACTTAGCGGGCGCGTTGCCCGCATAACAAACAAATCCGGTACGGCGATACGATCCTGCCGTGAGCGGGCTTTACGCGTTGTGAGCGTGTGGTGGCGCAAATTTACAAATCCCGCCCGCAACAACATGTCGGTCATTTGGCCGGGCGCAAAGCCCATCCATCGATGGCCCATTTTTTCTCTGAACATTTCCACTTCATGCGGCATTAAATCCACAATCAGAAGAAAACCGCCGGGCTTGAGAACACGAAATATATCCGCCAAGGCCCCCGCCACATCCTCCAAATGATGCAGGACCAGACTCACGAAAGCCATATCGAGTGCCTGAACTTCCGGTGGCAGCGCTTCCAGTCGCCCCGGCAAGAGCGTTACATTTTTTATCTCCAGAGTTTTGATGCGACCTTTAGCCGCCCGCAACATGGCCGCGGCTGGCTCTACGGCGATAACCTGCCGCACATGTGGTGCCAACAGGGCGGCCATTGTCCCGGTGCCGGCCCCCAAATCCCCGACCAGCCAATCCGGGTCCAGTGCCGCCAGCATGGCCTCAAGATGAAAACTCTCGCCAAACCATTGCGTGCGAATCGTATCCCATTCGGGAGCGCTGGCATTGAAAAAATCGGGATTCTGCCGCCGTTGCAGAACCTTTAACAGCCGCTGTTCATCCGCGTGGACCTGTTCATCCTGTGCGAGATAATCCCGCGCCAGCGCCCGCAGTTGTCGAATCGGCGACGGCCCGGTCAGCGGTGAGAGTCGATAGAGCATGGATGTGCCATCCCGCCGCCCATCGACTGCCCCCGCCTCCACGAGAGTCTTGATATGACGGCTGACGGTGGATTGCGGCAACTTAAGCGCCTCGGCCAACTCCCCCACCCGCAAGCCCGGTCCCGCCGCGTGTTCCAGAAGCCGAATCATGCGGCAACGCATGGGATCGGCCAGCGTGCGCAATGTCTCCACCCACCGCCGGACCGTCGTCGGCCGGGCGGATGATGCGGGGGCAGCGACTGGCAATGATCCGTTCATCCGGATAGAATGATAGTTGATGGCGGGGCGATTGGCAAGCGCCGCATGGAACGGTGGCAGCGACGGTGTGCCGGAACAGGCCCGGAATGGTCATTGGCCCGCCCTTGGTCAGGGCCGGATTAACGATCGGGCGCTTTTGAAGTTAATGGCGCGCGGGCGGATCAAAGTTCCGGCCACGTTTGGCCGATAATTATATCGGTGCTGCGTTCCGCCGACGATGCCGGAGAAATGCACGCTATAATTGATAGTGCGGCCAGCACCACCACAACATGAAAATGAAGGATTGTATTACGTGACTATATACCCGCTGAAATTTTCCCCTGTATTTCAAGAACGTATCTGGGGTGGACAGAAAATCCGCCAGATTCTTGGTCGACCCGTACCGCGTGAACTTTACAAGGCGCGCCTGGGGGAATCCTGGGAATTGGCCGATCTGCCCGCCGGTTCTGTCAAGGCGGATTCCACCGGCGCTGCTTCAGATGGCAGCTTGTCCAGCCGGATCATCAATGGCCCCCTGGGCAAGCAATCCCTGCATGATGTGCTTGGGAAGTACCGGGCCGAATTGATGGGCCGGGCAGCAACCGAAAATGCGCATTTTCCACTGCTGATAAAATTTCTGGATGCCGCCGCCGATTTGTCGGTACAGGTACACCCCAACCGGGCGTACGCGGCAGCACATCCCGGTGCAGATCTGAAAAGCGAGGCCTGGTATGTCATTGAAGCCGCGCCAGGTGCCAAAATATATAAAGGCGTCAAGCCGGGCGTAACCCGCGATATGTTCGCGGCAGCCTTGCAGGCCGGAACGGTAGACCGCCTGTTGCAGGCGGTGTCGGTGCATGCGGGTGATTGCCATTTTCTGGAATCCGGCACGGTTCATGCGCTGGGCGCAGGCGTATTGGTCGCTGAGGTGCAAACTCCCAGCGACACGACTTTCCGGGTTTTTGACTGGAATCGCCTGGGGCGGGACGGCAAGGCCCGGACGTTGCATATTCAAGACGCTTTGGAGGTCATAGATTTCTCGCCGGGCGTTTCCGCACCACCACAACGTCGCAATTATCTCATTGATGATACCATTGTAACCGAGCTGGTTTCCTGCGATTACTTTTCCATCCATCGGCTGACCGTACCGGAGGGAAGTCAGACCTTGCCTGCGCAGTGGCTTGATGAGAAGCCGGAAGTATGGATGTGTCTAACGGGACAGGGGGTGCTGGAAATTCTCGACGCCATGCCGCTGGCATTTGCCGCCGGGGAGACCGTTTTAATTCCGGCCACCGCCCGGCAGATACGCCTGCGCGTGGTCAGCGCGTGTACACTGCTGCGGATTACGATGCCATAATCAGGTTGGTCTTGAGCGTGAAACGGGCGTCGGGGCGTGATGGAAGTTTACCCCAAGCAGGCCTGGTATTATATGATGCGGCGGTGGCCGGAAGGACAATTTGTCGGATGCATCGCATCGGTGTGGAAATGCAGGATTGGATAACGCAATGAAAGTACGATTACAAAAATTCATGGCCGATTGCGGCGTTGCGGCGCGGCGTAAGTGCGAGCAGTTAATTCTTGAGGGGCAGGTGCGTGTCAATGGGCATGTGCCGGCAAAATTGCCGGTGCTCATTGACCCGGAAAAAGATACCATAACCGTGGGAGATGATCTTGTTGAAGCTCTGAAGCCGGAAAAACCGGTCTATCTGCTGCTGTATAAACCCAAGGGCGTGCTGGTGACACGCAATGATCCGGCGGATCGAAAAACGGTCCATGAACTGCTGCCGGGCGTCACGGCGCGACTTTTTCCCGTGGGCCGATTGGATATGGATTCGCGCGGGTTGGTGCTGATGACCAATGACGGCGAATTGGCCAATGCCATATCTCATCCGCGATATGGCGTGGAAAAAACTTACGTGGTGACTGTGGATGCCCGTTTAACACCAGAAGCGGTGGAACGCGTGCGTAAGGGTATCTGGCTGGGAGCGCCCGATGGT
>JAJYGE010000210.1 GCA_021785155.1 Planctomycetota bacterium | reverse complement strand
GCTCTTACCAAGAAGCTTAAAGGCGTATCGCTAACGGCCGGAAAGACGTATCACCTGCGGGTGGAATACTTTGGCTCCCACTGGAATGCGGAAATGGAGTTTGGTTATCTACCGGAAGGCGATAACTTGCTGACCGCAGCGCAAAAGAAGATCATCAAGCACGCGGATGTGGTCATTGCCTGCATGGGTTACGGCCCGAATCAGGAGCATGAAGGCGCAGACCATACCTACCACCTCTGGGCACCGCAGGATCAATACCTGCGCGAGGCCGCAGGCTTAAATTCCCATACCATTGTTGTGCTTAACGCCGGTGCCGGCATCGGCATGGCCCCATGGATTCACCGTGTTGCGGGCCTCGTGGATGCCTGGTACCCCGGAGAAAATGGCAACACCGCTGTAGCTGATATTCTTTTTGGAAAAATTGATCCAAGCGGTCGGCTGCCGGACAGTTTTGCCAAGCATTGGCGGCAGGATGCGGCCTATGGCCACTTCCCAGGCCATGATGGGCAGGTGCTGTTTAATGAAGGCATTTATGTTGGCTACCGCTGGTTTGACAAACGCCACATTCAACCGCAGTTCTGCTTTGGCGACGGATTGTCTTATACCACGTTTTCCTTCGGCGCTTTGGCCGTGACTTCCAAGGGTTCTGGCAGAGATCGGATTATCAATGTTTCCGTTCCTGTCACCAACACCGGAAAAATGGCCGGAGCCGAAGTGGTCCAGCTTTATGTTCGCCCCATGGAAGACCGCCCGAACCGATGCGTACAGACGCTGCGGGCCTTCGCACGCGTGAGCGTCAAACCTGGCCAGACGGCTACAGCGCATCTGCAACTGCACTGGAAAGATTTTGCTTATTTTGATTCCGGGCGAAATGCTTGGAAAGTCCCCGCGGGAAAATATCAGATTGCCGCTGGGTCTTCCAGTCGTGACACCCCCGCCACAGCCACGGTGACTATTCGGGAGTAAACAGGGTGCTTCTGACCATCACGATCCAGCATTTTGCGGCCCGCTATGCGACAATGCTGCAATCATGGTCGAAGCTGTTTTGGATATGGGATATCGCCCTGATTTTCATCGGGCTGGCGTTCCTCTGTTCATCCCGGCGTCGCTACCGGGCATTAATCATGGCCAACTGTGCCGCTTTGGGCTGGTATCTGGCCATGTTTCTGGCCCATTGGTCCTGGATAGCTGCGGCCACGGCGGCCCTGATTGGTACCGTATTAGGCGTTCTGCTGGTACCGATGATGCGCATTGCTTTATTTATTCTCGGGGCCATCGCCGGCGGGGCTGCGGGCGTGGCGCTTTGGCACGTATTTAAGGAACCTCCGGATTATCGCTGGGTGCCGGCCATTCTTGGTGTGATTGTTTTAGGCGTCGCGGGACTGTATATATTTGAAGCATGTGCAGTGATTATCTGCACGCTGGAAGGTGCCGTTATGATCGTCATTGGCACCACCGGGTTAATTATGCGCTATGGCACCGCGAATTTACGCGACCAATTCGTGGCTAACGTGGCCAAGCAGCCAATGAATCTGCTGGCGATAATCATCGGTATATGCTGCCTGGGAATTTTAGTGCAGTTGGCGTGGGCCGCCCATGAAACGGATAAAGAAAAAGCCGCCACAGATTAACCACATAAAATATATTACCGCATCGCCGTGGGCCTTACCGGTGGGATCAATGGAAGGATCATCATGAAACATCAGAACCTCGCTCCCCTTTTACCGCTTTTAGCCGTTGAACCGCTGGGCTTGGATTTACGTGACGTGGCACAAACAGCACAGAAATTGGGCTACGGTGGCCTGGCTGTTGGAATGAGCCATCCGGAGATAAATGCTAAAACCTTCGGGCATACCGCCCGGCGCCACTTCAAACAGATTCTGGGGGCACACGGCCTGGTGCTGGGGGCCTTGCGTGTTGGCGTTGGGAAATCCGGTGCTTTTGACCCCGCGACTTCCCAGAAACTACTTGATGATGCCTTGACCGCCTGTGATCTGGCGCATCAACTGCAAACACCGCTGGTGTCGGTATATATCGGTGAACCGGCGGACGATCAGAATATTTCCGGTGATGTCGCGGAAATAGTTCGCCTGCTGGCGGTGCGGGCCGATCGGACCGGCGTTGTCGTGGCACTTTCCTGCGGCCAAAGCCAATGGCTGCTGAAACTTATATCCAGCATTGATGCGCCTTGCCTGGCGGCCAATCTGGACTCTGCGCGTGTTGTAGCCGCCGGCGGCTCTCCGCCGCAAGCCGCGGAATTACTCGCCGGTCGCATGGCGTTATGGACATGCGCTGATGCGATACGCACCGGTTCAACGGTTCAGATAACGCCGCTTGGTTCGGGCCGCGCCGCCGGTCAGGAGGTCGTGCGCATATTAAAAAATCAGGATTACACCGGGCCCATAGTTGTCGATGTCCGCGATTTGCCGCACCCGGTTCAAGCCGCCGAACATTCCCGCAACCAGCTTCAACAATGGATTTTTGCATGACGCAGCGCATCATCAGTGAAGTGACATATTTTGGCGCGGTTGAATCCACACAGGACATTGCCAAGGCCCATGCCAAGCAACTGGTGCTGTCAGAGCAGCCACTGGGCTTTCCCCGCCAATTCTATGTGGCTGAAAGCCAGACGCGCGGGCGCGGCCAGCATGGCCGGCGGTGGATCAGTCCCGAGGGTGGCATTTATTTAAGCGCGGTGATCCCTGATGTCCCGCAATATATGCACCGCTATCTGCCTTTGATTTCCGGTTTGGCCATCGCTCGATTGCTCATGCGGCCCTGGTTTCCATCCCCGTGGCTGCCGGGACCTCCCAAAACGGATATCGCCTTTACCAATGTGCATTTGCGCTGGCCCAATGATGTGCTCTTCAATGGCCGCAAAATCGCCGGCGTGTTATCTGAAAGCGTTACCATGGGCCATCGGGCCGTGGCCGTTATCGGCGTAGGCATGAATGTCAACGCCGATCCAGCGGCATCGGATTCGGTGCTTAGCCAAACGGCCACGTCGCTGGCGCATGAAATTGGAGGCTCGGTTGATAAAGTCAAAGTTACCAATGCAATGCTGCACAACCTGGAAGACTGTATCGGCGCGTTAACCAGTCGACATTGGTCCAAATTGCATCAGGAAATTTATCATCTTGATTTTCTCCGTGGTCGCGCGATAACCGTGGCCGTCAATGATCAATGCCTTTCCGGAACCGGTGCCGGCATCGCCGATGATGGGGCGCTGCTCCTGGCGGTGCCTTCGCAACGCGAACCGCAGGCAATTTATTCCGGCACTGTGGTCACCGTCGACGACCGCCCAATCCGCCCGGTTGAGTAACTGCAATGAAACCGGGCGCTGCAAGCGATGCGGTTGACGATCAACACACCGAGCGCGACGGCGGTAAAAAAAACCAGGCTCACAGGTTGCCGAAAAGCTCAATTGCGTTGAGAATTACTTTCGGAAATACCGGCACGCGCCGGTACCGGGACTAAGACATTTGTTAAGGAGTCTTGTATGGCTG
>JAJYGE010000281.1 GCA_021785155.1 Planctomycetota bacterium | reverse complement strand
GCGGATACTTGGAACGACTGTATTGAACGCTGGATGTACGCCTCTGACACGCCATGGTGCCGAGAATATAAGGTTGATGGATATTATGTCCGCATTGCTCCGCGTGAAACGGGTCTGCGGGCATCGCGCTTTGAGAAAAAGGTGCATGTAAAAAATGTTGCCGATGCGCAGGACAGCCGCGCCGCCGATGAATTGATCAGTCCGGATGCTTTAGCCCTGGTGCGTTTTGGTTTGCGCGCCGCCGATGATCCGCGCATTGGCAACACGACCAAAATCATCGATGCCCTGTTGAAGATCGAAACCCCCGCGGGCGATACCTGGCATCGCTATAACGATGATGGTTATGGTGAACATGCCGATGGGGCACCCTTTGATGGCACAGGTATTGGCCGAGGCTGGCCATTACTTACCGGGGAGCGTGCGCATTTTGAATTGGCCGCAGGCCGGGACAAAAATGCGCAACGCCTGCTGGCCGCACTGGAGTCTTTTGCCGATGCAAGCGGCCTCATTCCCGAGCAAGTATGGGATTCGCCGGATATGCCCGAGCGCGAATTACATTTTGGCCGACCTTCCGGCTCGGCCATGCCGCTGGTCTGGGCCCACGCCGAGTACCTCAAGCTGCGCCGTTCACTACAGGATGGGCACGTATTTGATATGCCACCGCAAACGGTGCAGCGCTACATCAAGGACAAAACCGTTTCCACTCGGATGATCTGGCGGTTTAACAATAAGCTCCATTCCATGCCCGGCGGAAAAATCTTACGCATTGAGACCACCAGCCCGGCGATCATCCACTGGAGTACCGACAATTGGACCACAACGGCGGATATAAAAACGCACGATGTTGTCTTGGGGATGCACCTCGCCGATCTACCAACCCAGAACCTTCCGGAAGGAAAGCTGGTCGCATTTACGTTCTATTGGCCACAGGCCGATCATTGGGAAGGCACGGATTTCAGCGTGCATATTGGTGCTTTACCGGAAGCCAAAGGGCAAAACCTGGAAGAAATTGAAACGCACTGGCGTGCGGGAAAGCGACCGCGGGCATTATGAACGCATTTGGAATGGTTGCATGGATTTCATTGGCATTAGCGTTCTTTTGCGCCGCTGTTATTGCCTATGACGAGTTTCGCCATCCGCAAAAAATGTGGATCATGAATATCGTGTGGCCGGTTACAGCGCTTTATTTCAGCGTTTTTGCCTTATGGGCCTACTTTCGCTTTGGCACCGGAAATCAAAAGATGTCGGCGGAAAGCATCACCGGCCACCAACGCGATCTTATGCGGCAAAGCCGCAAGGAGCCAACCTCGGCCGATATCGGGATTTCCGATTCCCATTGCGGGGCCGGCTGCACGATCGGAGACATCATTGCCGGGTTTGTCTTATTTGCACTTGGATGGACACTTTTCGGCAAGCCACTTTTTGCCCAATACGCCGCGGATTTATTACTCGCGTGGCTCTTGGGAATAATCTTTCAATACTTCACAATCATGCCCCTGCGGCACCTGTCAACCTTGCAGGCGCTCCTGGCTGCCATCAAGTCCGATACGCTTTCTATTCTCGCTTTTGAAATCGGACTTTTCGCATGGATGGCTTTAACGTCGTTCGTCTTTTTTCCATCCCCGCACCTGCGTGTCACCGGTCCGGATTACTGTTTCATGATGCAAATTGGCATGATCTTTGGATTCGTAACATCGTACCCGATGAATCGCTGGCTCATAAAGGCCGGATGGAAGCAGGCGATGGTCTGATGGCGGCGGGAGGCATACACCCGTTGCTTAAATTTTGTCTCCTCTGAGGCTGTCCGTTCCGATTGCGGCACCTCACATTGAAAGGAATTTATTTATGCCGCATCCTGAATTTATGCCACACCATGCCGGCGGATGGATGACTGGTTGGAGCGGTGCCGAACTTTGGGTTTGGGCGATCATTGGCGCAGTGGTGGTGATACTTCTGGCGGTGATTGTCAACAAGATAACCAGGAAGAAATAACCCATGTCACACCAGCGGTACTATTCGCGTGAGAAATCAACTGTGACCATTGAAAAGAATTCTCCCATGAAAGAATCACAAACCGTCACAATAACACGTCTTCTGCCGAATGGCGGTGGGCGGATCCACGGCCCTTCATGCCCAGCGTGCAGGAAAGACATTCTACTTTTGCAGCGACTATTGCCGGAAGGAGCTTCTGATTACCTGTCCGCTTTTTTGAAGTCTCCGCGCCAGTATAAATTCAGGTCAAAGCAGATATTGCGAAAACATCTCACCCATGCGTAATCCTCCATTTCCTTCTCTACAATAACTCTAGTGACATCTTACTTCCCACCGGTTCATCACAATGCGCCTGCCGCACCGAAAATATCCGGAAACTCAGCCCCATTACACCTCCTCCGACGCCAATAATTGCAAACACCCGACAATTTGTCCGAGCCATTCTGTCCGATAGCGCCATTTTATCGCACTCACGCAACCATCATGCGAAAGCCGCGCAGACGCGGATTCTAACGATTTATAGGGGCCGGACGCGTTTGCGTAGAGTATTGTTAGCAGAGTATTCCGCTACTGGTACGGCGTTTGCAAGCTATTACTATTATGGGTGATCGTGCTATTTCATGGATTTTGTCTGTGGGCACAATTTTATCTTTATCGCTTTAGGCTAGGAGTTGGCAAATGAAAACGGAACAACAAACCGAAGAAATCAAAAAATCGAAGCATGACGCGAATCGTGATCCGCTTAGCGGTAAAGCCGGTTCACATCCCGTCGGAACCGGCGTGGGTGCCGTCACAGGCGGCGTTATTGGTGGCGTGGGCGCCGGTGCGGCCATCGGAACGGTTGCCGGTCCGGTTGGCACGCTTGCGGGTGCTGCCGCTGGTGCGGTTGTCGGTGGCGTGGCGGGCGGTCTGGCCGGTAAAGCCATCGCGGAAGATATTGATCCGACTGTGGAACATGGCTTCTGGCGTTCCGCGTATACCGCGCGGCCTTATATCAAAAAAGGCGCATCCTATGAAGAATATGCACCCGCGTATCAATATGGTTGGGAATCGCGGGTGCATTACCATGATCGCACGTACGAGGAAAGTGAGCCTATGCTGGCGCGTGATTGGGCTAAGCATCAGGGAAAATCAAGTTTGACGTGGGAGCACGCCAAACCCGCCGTTCGCGATTCCTGGCAGCGTATCGACCAGAAAAAATCAGCCACCCAAAAAAAGTGAAGTGGGCCAGTGGGGAAAAGTGGGTAGTGGGGCGCGTGAAGTGGCACGCGTAAAGTGGGGTACCGCCAAGTGGGGTACAGTGTGCAGCGGGGACGTTCCTGCCGATAATGCCGGAACGTCCCCGTTTTGCTTTTTAAGGCCTCGCCCAGGTGGATCTTCAAAACCGAAGCAACAACCCGATGGCAACGAAATCAACCAAAACCACCGCAATCTGACCAAACCCGGCCACGACCACGCCATGGACGCCCTCCGATACCTAATCACCGGCATGGAACAAACCTCCGACATCGACCCAGTCTGCTCTCCTG
>JAJYGE010000482.1 GCA_021785155.1 Planctomycetota bacterium | reverse complement strand
AGTCGCAACTCGTCTTGGATAAATGTATACGTCGCTTGTTCATACACGCTCATCGGGCCACCCATGACAATCAGACCCGCATAGGAATCCATGTCATCGGGCACACTTTGGCCGGCAAATAATTCAAGCGTAACGCTGCCGCGGTTCGCCCGCTTTAAAGCAGCCGCGATATTTCCCGGATGCTCACACGCCGCGTGCTGAAGAATCAGTATTTCGCCGTTCACAAACGCCCCAAATGCTCTTATCGTGCCCCAGCCACGACGGGTTCGAGCGTGTGCTGCACGGCTGAAACATTGCACTCCAGATGCGGCAGCGGATACTGCCGGGTGAATTCTGAAATTTCACCACGAATGCGCCCCAATGTCTTTTCTTCGCCGGCGCTGGAAGCCGCACGGTCAAACCACTCCGCCACCTTTCTCATCTCCGGCTCTTTCAAGCCGCGGGTGGTTAATGCGGGCGTGCCTATACGAATGCCTGATGTTTCCATCGCTTTGCGCGTATCAAATGGAACCATATTCTTATTGACAATAATCCCCGCCGATTGCAGCCATAGCTCAACCGCGGCTCCAGTAAGATTGGCATCTTTGGTGCGCAGATCAATGAGCATCAGGTGATTATCCGTCCCGCCGGAAACGAGGCGATATCCACGGCGGGTTAATTCTTCGGCCAGCACTTGCGCATTTTTGATAATCTGCTGGCAATAGGTTTTGAATTCCGGCTTGAGCGCCTCGCCGAACGCCACAGCCTTAGCCGCGATAATATGCATCAAGGGGCCGCCCTGTAATCCCGGAAATACGGCAGAATCAATTTTTTTTGCCCAATCCGCCTTGCACAAAGTCATGCCGGAGCGCGGGCCACGCAGGGTTTTATGTGTGGTCGTGGTGACAAAATCCGCATGTGGGACCGGGGATGGATGCAGGCCCGTGGCCACAAGCCCGGCGAAGTGCGCCATATCCGCCATCTGCAAGGCGCCAACTTCCTTGGCTATTTCGGCAAAGCCCGCAAAATCCCACACGCGGGGATAGGCGCTGGCTCCGGTGATAATTAATTTGGGTTTATGTTCAATCGCCAATTTGCGAACTTCCGCCAGATCAATGCGTTCGGTTTTAGGATCCAGCACGTAATGGACGGCTTTGAACCATTTGCCGGAAAGATTTACCGATTTACCGTGTGTGAGGTGGCCGCCATGATCCAAATGCAACCCCATGATGGTATCGCCCGGGGTCAGCGCCGCCAGAAATACCGCCTGATTTGCCTGCGAACCGGAGTGCGGCTGCACATTGGCATGATCACAACCAAATAACTGCTTGGCCCGATCACGCGCAAGGTTCTCCACCACATCCACATATTGGCAGCCGCCATAATAGCGTTTACCGGGATATCCCTCAGCATATTTGTTGGTCAGTGGCGTAGCGGCCGCAGCCATAACCGCCGGTGAAACGTGATTCTCACTGGCAATAAGTTCCAGTGTAGATTCCTGCCGCCCCTGTTCATCACAAATCGCCTGCCACAATTCCGGGTCTTGTTTCGCTATTGGATTCATCCGTATTACCTCAATTCCATCTTAGGCACATCACTTGCGCCCGAAAAAGGAATTATAGCCACAGATTGCTTCCGATGCGAAGCGACGGCATCAGAAACTCACCGCCGCGCCGACCATCACGGTTTGGGCAAATTGCTTCTTATCACCAATTTGCGATTCGTAATTCGCGAACAACGTTACGCCATGACAAAGACTGCCATTAACGCCCAACCCCATTAATGCCGAATCGCGGGATGGCGAACCGGTTTGAAATACAAACGAACCGCTGCCCAAACCATTAATACTCGACGTGATCGCCCGGCCTGAATTCAAGAATTCATGCTGCCAATACGCATTCAGGCTGATCCCCAGCGTTGGACGCGTCATGGATGTGTTATCCCTGAAATAGCGGGTTGAAAGAACCGTGTACTGGCCTTGAAAGCCGATGAGAGACCGCAGCGAATCAACATGCTGGTTCCCGACCGTCATGGCAAAAGGACTGCCGGTTTCACTGAAACTGCCAATGTCCGCATGGGTATAACCTACGCCACCGGCCGGCCCGATTTTCAGATGGGAAGTAACCGGGAACAGATATCCGCCCAGCGTGGCGACATCATATTGATTGCCTGCAGGCTCACCGGTGGCGGTGGATGCCGAACCAGGAATGCCGATGTTGCGGTCAATCTTGTAGTCGTTATACGTGTATGACACCATGCCATCGACGAAAATATTTTTCTGACTATATCCGGCAAACAGCCCGGGCGAATAGCTTTCAGTGCTTTGACGAGATCCGGCGGAATCCAACGTTGTGCCCGAGTACATCCAGTTGAACATACCACCCACGAGAAAATGTTTGTTGAGCCGGTAATCCACACCGGTTAACACCCCGCCGCTTTCCAGATGCTGCGCCGACTGCGCATCGGTGGTTCGTGGCAGACGTTCTAAAACCAGTTCCCCCGCCGCAAATCCGGACCACTTTCCTATCGCCGCATTCGAGTTTGACGTGTCGGAAGTATTCATGGCATCCATATAATTGACTGAACTGTCAGCCATCTCACCGGTAATATTCATCGCTGATTCCAGAGACTGGGCAAATGGATCCTGCTGACTGGTCTGCAATAAAGACAAACCACCCATGTTAAATCCCGGATTGGTAAAGCTGTTGGAAATTTCCGAAAATACCTGCTGGCTGGCAAAGACACTGTTTTGGATTGATGCGTTGGCCAGGCCGCTGTAAATGCCGGGTGTCATTTCATTTAATACCTGCGCCACCCCGGCGGAAGTCAGCGAACTCATTGAGATCAGCAAACTTTTTGTGGTCGGAGAAATGTTCTGATTCTGCGGCGTAAAAGTAGAATCCAGATATTCACCAACCGCTTTCTGATTGGCATTTTTCGCATAGGGCGCAAAGAGTGTCTGCACGGTAACGGTCTCGCCGGTTGCCGTTGAGTTCTCGTAGAAATCAACGGCATTGGCAGCGTTGGTCGCGTAGATGAGGCTTACCTGTTTAAATCCGGTGCCGTAGGTAACGCCGCCTGCGTCTACCGGCGTGGCGCCCGCCGCCGTTGGCGATATCCCGCCTGCCGCAGTTACGTACGATGGTGTTACGACGGAGGAGACGACATTGAGCGTATCGAAATCGTGCAGTTGTCCCGCCGCTACAGATGTCGAGCTGAGCACTGCGAGTTGCAAGGTTCCGTTGAGCTGTGCGGCTGCCGAGCCGGTGACGTTCAACGTGTCATTGGTAATGCCGGAGCTTGTGGAAAAGACGATAAAGTTGAGTTGCGAATTGACATCCTGACTGTAACCGGCAACGTTGATCGTCATTGCAGTGGTGGAAGGAAGTGAGCCTTTAGTCGCATTGTAGTAGGTATTGGACTCCAATATTGTCGCTGAAGCAGTTGTCCCCGTGAGCGTGACGGGTCCGCCGGCCAAAGCTGCCGGCGACCCGGCAACCAAAGTACCGGCCGAAATATTCGTTCCGCCGGTATACGTGTTATTGCCAGTCAAAACTTCTGTACCCGCGCCGGT
>JAJYGE010000010.1 GCA_021785155.1 Planctomycetota bacterium | reverse complement strand
GCGTAAAGCCGTATGCCAGCAGTCCCAGCGTTCCGATCGCCACCATCACCAGCGCCGTCGCGATTGCCGCCTGCCGGTGCGCCGCCAGCCACTTTTGCTTCCACCATGCCAGGGCCATGAAAATCGCGACGATTGCAAAACTCGCCGCCCCGCCCTTGCTGCGCGTGAACACCAACACCGCAATGCCCGCCAGGCAAACCAACAGCAGCGGAATCCCCAGCACCAGATGATCCGGAAGATTAACATCCCCCGGTTTTTTTGGCGGCACCGGCACCGCGGCTTTACCCGGTTGTTTTCCCGGCGCGGCTGCCACAGGAACGTCCCTGGATAACAACCCCGCCGTCGCCAGTACCAACCCCACGAGCAATAGTGGAATCAGTGCTTCGGCAAAGCCGTCACTTAAAATTCCAAATCCGCTGACCTCCCGGCTCTGTAAGCGGCTGATAAATAATTTCACCTGTGCGCTGTTGTCATGCACGCCGGATTGTTTGAGCCAGCGTTGCTGATGTTTTTGGAAATAGTCAATCGTCTGTGGAATTTCCACATATCGCTGATAGATTCCTTTTACCGTTACCGCGCACAGCAGGCCCACGAGCACCACAATTACCAGTTGTTGTCGCCGTCGCGCTTTATGACATAAAATGCCGGCACTCCAACCCGCCAACAGCGCCATACCCAGATCAAAAACTCCCACCAAAGCCGCGAACTTATTGGCGGCGGCCAGCATCGCCGCCATCGCCGCCGTCAGCACCGCCGCAATAATCGCAAGCTGCACCCACATTCCGCGCGTGATTCGCCGCGCCGACGCCATCGCCACACCGCATAACAGCAGCGTCAAAATTCCCAGCCCCATGACCTCAGCCGGTCCTGTGAGGTTGCCTGCGTCGGAGGAGCCGATCCGCAAAAAAGAGACCGTTCCGCTCCATACTCCGTCGCCGATGGGTTCAGGTATGGTCATGCGGACGCACATAATGATCAGCAATGCGACCAGCGCCAGCCACGCCATGGTGTTACGTTGTGACTCATTCATTGCACATGCTCACCCAATCGCTCCAGAATGCCCACAATCGTCAATATGCTCACACACTGTAAGGCAATAAGCACCGCCGTCAGGGTGTCCGCCCGCGCCAGCAATGGTGCGGATAATCCGCTGGCCAGTGTCACGGCATAAATCACCAGCACCGCCCCGCGCTTGGAAAAGCCATGCCGCGTGAGCCGATGCGAAAAATGATTGGTGTCTCCCTTAAACGGACTGCGCCCCCGATCCAGGCGCAACCAGCACACCACCACAAAATCGTACAGCGGCACCGCCGCCACCAGCAACGGCATAAGGACCGCGTACCACCGCCCATGCCCGGCATAAAAGGTGGTGCGAATTGTCAAGGCGGATAGAAAAAAGCCCAGCACCATACTGCCGCCATCCCCCATAAAAATTTTCGCCGGCGGAAAATTATGGAACAAAAATCCCATCGCCGTGCCAACATACACCAGCAGCAAGCCGCAGATGAACCATTGATGTGCCTGTATGGCGGCGAGAAAAAATAACGATCCGCATATTGCCGCCACGCCCGCCGAAAGGCCGTCCATGTTGTCCATAAAATTAAATGCGTTGGTCAGCACGACAATCCACACCACGCTGATTGCCGCGGAAATCAGTCCCCCACCGGGAAACAACTGATCTATAAACGTCAGCACCCGAAAGCCGCCGGTCTGGATCAATTCCCCGCCACCAACCAATGCCGTCGCAATCAGCAACTGCCACACGAGCTTGGGAACAGCGGCCATGGCCTTGCGATCGTCCGCCAATCCCACCAGATGGATTGCCAGTGTGCAGACCAGCAGCCACAACGCCAGGAGTCGATGTGCCGCCAATCCCGGCAAATACCGCCGCACCGATTCGGGCAAATAGTGTTCCAGCGGCTTATGGGCAAATAAACCCGCCGCCGCGATGCCAATGAGCAGGGGAATCGCAATGGACCAAAATATGGCAATGCCGCCGCTGCGGGCGATGGGAGAATCATGTACCTTTCGCAATCCCGGCTGATCAATTAATCCGATGCGCGCCGAATAACGCCGCACAATGGCGGTGCCCAGCACGCATAGCACCAGACTGCTGAAAAAAAGTCCCAGCGCAAGTTGAAGCATCCATCAACCTCAATTAAAGAATCTTTGGACCGCATCCAAAGTTATAGCGCACCGGCTGCCGCGGGAAGTTGCTTCACATACGCCTCCCGGCACCGCATGAAAAAAGCCTGGGCGGTGGGCGTGCGATAATCCGCATACGTCCATGGCCAGGGTGCCCAGCCGGTGGCGGTCCAATGCAGCGTTACTTCCGCAAATATGCCATCCCCAAGATATACCCGGTGGCTGTGATCTTTGGTGGTGGCCAGAATTACTTTGGTGCGTGACATATACCCCGGATCAATATTAACGGGCCGCGCCGCGGTTCCGGGAAATTGTTCCGCCAGCAGAACTTCCGCCATGTTGGTTTCCAACTTACACTTGGAAAGCAACTGTGGCTCACAGAGGGCCGCAAACCGTACCCATTGCCGCAGCAGACCCGATCCCATCTGATCTTCATAATACGCGGTGAAATTAAACGCAATAATGTCCGTTTCATCAGCAATAGGCCCGTACCACTGTGACAGATGGTGCCGCGCCGCCGCCAGCATCGCCTCGTTGCCCGCAATGAGGCCCGCAAACCGCAGCACCGGTAGAGGTTTATTTGGTAAGGCCATAACTCTGCCGCCCTTTTTCAACGCTGGTCTGACACACTGCGTGCCACACCCATAAATAGGGACGCGGCAACATCCATGACACCTCCGCCATCTGAATTATCGACAATGCCTCAAAATCAGCAAGCGAAAGAAAGCCCTCTGCGGGGTCTGTGAACTTCAGGCCACGGATTTGATCGCGTTCCGGATCAGCATGATTGCCCCGCCGGGGTCGGCGACTTCAATAATTAACTGGGCATAACGGTCATGGCGCAGGTCAATGGCGATGGCTTTGGCCGGGTCATGAACATCCCAGAATATTTTGTCGCCATGATGATGAAACGTGCCGGCGGTGATAACGCCTGGAATATAGGTGCCCGGTGCGCGAATTCCACGCGCATGTTCAGTCGCGTTATGAACGTCGGCCACATGTTGCAGTGGAATTTCCAGACAGCTTTTTAACGACCAGACTTTGTCCCAGCCCTTGACATGCACCACCAGCTTACCATCGACAATCTGAATCTCAGTCATAGTCCACCGCCTTTGATACCTGCTGATCTTGTTGGTTGACCTCCGCCGCCAAACGATTACAGCAGTATATCGCGGAATCAAATCCACCACCGGATTTCACATCAGCGACCAGTGTCCCGGGGCCTGTGACCGATTCTGCAACGCGGCGGCACCGCCAGCATTTAGGAGTTAGGAGTTAGAAGACCTTGCGAATTTCAAGTTGCCCTAGTGCCCTGTTCCATCCGTAATTACGGGTGGATTGGCCTCAAACCGGCCAGATGCCAGGAGTCGGCGGCGAGAACCGGGTTCGTGAACCCCTTGAGCCGACGC
>JAJYGE010000559.1 GCA_021785155.1 Planctomycetota bacterium | reverse complement strand
CGCGAGATTCTTGCCATGCACGAAGCGATCCATACCGGCACCCCAACGAGGGTTGACATATTGCACGGGATTTTGCGCGGCCACGGTGGTGGTGGCGGCAAAGCCCATTACCAGGCACAGTGCAAACGACCATAAAATAACACGTTTCACAGCGACTCCTTGTCCGGCACATGGGGGCAACCATAACGTTTCGCCGCTGATACGGGTGGAACTTTCATTTGACTGACGCATACGTTAACTCCATCAAGAAAACGATTGCTATTGTATTCATCTTTCTCCACATGGGGCTCGGCCGTGAAACGTGTATTCTCCGGAAAAGGGGCATACCAGCCCGGTTCCCCGGATGGTTCCAATTTGCCCCCCCACGGCACCACGACCTGTCATCGCCGCCTCTGCCGAACCCACCATGTTCGTCCACATACTTCGTGAGAGATCATCCATTAGTAAATCCTTTAATCAATAACATCAGCGAATATGGATCCACAATTTCAATTCGATTACCCAGCGCGGATTTTTTTAATATTTCAAATAACTCTTTGTGCCACGTCGGCGTCTTAAGTATCGTTCGGTAAATGCGGAATTGAGCGCCGTGGGCGGTGGTCTGCCGGAGTATCACCTTGGCCATGGCCCCAGGCGAGACGTCGGGGACCTGACCCATTGGCATAAACGGCATTCCATCGAAGACACCGTGCCGGGGGTTGTATTGTCCGACCATACCATCCGGGGAGAATTGTGCATACGCCGCTTTCACCTGATCATTCATGGCTGGCGCATCACCGTCAATAACAAATCCCGTCAACTTAATATCCCACATTCGGTAGTATTTCGCGCAATGCCTATGCCATGGAACAATGCCCGAAGGCAGGCCGGAAAATTTACGCGGCGTTTGCAATGCCCCGGGGTTCAAATAGCCGGCCCCGGAATCGCCCGATATAAAGTGATCGTTGGACGTCTTGGTATTCCGCGCGTACACCATGCCGGGGGCAAACCGATCGGATAGATTCGGATCAAACGCCCAGCCCAGGGGAATCGAACCGCGTGCCGGATCCGTCCACATCGTCGGCAGCATCTGATATAGCCATGCGGCGGAATCGTAATCGCCGACATAAATGGCCACGTACGATTTGTCGGCGACACCACCTTGCGAATTTATGAGCTTGCGCCGTTGCAGGTCATGTGCGGTTGGCAGTTTTTGCGGATAGCGCCGTTTAAGCGGATAATGCTGATACAGCGACGCATTGGCCATGGCTCCCAACCCCAACGCATCGGCGTCCATATAGCCATTGAAACAGGAAACGATATACGCGTATTGCCATTCCGTGGCCACACCGCCATGTTTGCCGCCCGCACCGGGATAGTTGGTGTATTTTTTATCCCACGGCGGAAATCCGCCGATATGGATCATCCGCTGTCCATGGGTTTGATTCCAGGCGGATCGCAAAATCGCCCGCAAGGTGCGTTGATCCGTCCCCAACGGCTGCGCGGGATCGTCCACCGGCACTTCATCCGCCCACGGCGAGAGATCGAAGAAAAAACCGCGATGGGCGATAAAATAATCATGATTGCTCAGCGTGTGGTTGGGAATATAGCCCGATGGCCTTTGCAACCAATAAGCGTCGATGTAATACCCCATTTTATCGGCATTGCACCGCCCGGTATCCAGATAGCGTTCCTTGGCCCAGATATAAGCATCACATTTAGCACTTTTTGTGGAAGCGGTGGCACTGCCCGGAATAATTCCATGACCTGTAAACAGCGGCGACCCGTCCGGATGGATCAGCCAGACTTTAACCTCAAACCGCGGCCCCGTCGGATCGCCGGTCAGCCAATAAAACAGGGATGTGTGCGATTTATCAAATCGAATGGGCAACAAATCTTCCACCCCCGCCACCGTAGAGGCCACGTTCGAGGTGGAGGGAACATGTTCGTCATACGCCACCAGCCCACGAACCAGATGTTTGTGGGCAAGTATCAGATCGCGCAGTCCCGATATATCCGCAGCGCGCTGCAAGCGGTGGCGTCCAAGCCAGTTGTTACCCTTGCGCATCCAATCCAGCCAGAAGTGATCAACACTGCCGGATTCACCACCAATGAAAAACTGGTAGATCGTCGCACCGTTCCTGTTGGCGAGGCCCTGCAGGGCGGCCAGGACGTGTGCCCCATCCCATATCTCATGCAACTCATCCGGATTCTCCCGATTCAGCTTGAATGTATAGGTCATGTCGACGACCGCCAAGGCTGGGCCGATGCGCTTTCGACGCGCGGATTGTGATCCGGAAGAAGCGGAACCGCCCGAAACCGCCATCGCGGCACCCGCCGCCGCACCGCCGAGAAAATGCCGCCGATCAATAATGACTTCCGTATTTTGCGAACCCGAATCGACCGAACCTTCCAGTTCTTGAAAATTCCGATTTTTCTCCGACATTTTGGCGCGCTTTACCTTTCTCTTAGCAACGATAAAAATGGCCCGATCCGTGCCATCCGTATCCCGACAAATAGTATTTGCTTCACGATCTCAGGGCGAAATTAGATCGAGCAGCGCTTCCTTTATCATGGCATTTCAGTTTTCGAGATCGGCCATCCATGCCCTGCCATTTATGCCCTAACCAACGGCGTTCATGCCGATTTGGGCCTTGGCTCCAATCTGATTGCGGATCCGGGCCGAGCCGTGAAAACGGTTGCCGATGATCACCGCTGCAGCAGCGTCGCTCGCAAGGGCCACCTGCCAACTGCCCGCATCCATAAATTCACACCCGTCAACCGTCAGCCCGCCACGGCGCAGCACGATTGCCGGTGATTGCTTGGCCCGCTGTGCCCATGAGGTGAAATGACAGCCCATAAAGGTGGTTTGGCCGGAACCCTCCAATATGGCCATGGTATCCGTCAGCGGCCCGCCCCAGAATCCGCAATTGGTGAACTTCACCGGGCCGGTGTTGGTCGTGCCCACTTCCACCGATGGCGCTCCCATGAACTGGCCATTTACAAAGGAAATACCCGCATGCGCCTGGTTGCCATCCACCCGCACCGAGATCGACCTGGTATCAGGTGCCCCCTCGTCCGAACCGCATTGTGTGAGCACCACGTTGGGAACCCCGCTTGCCGTACGCACAAAGTGGTATCCAATCTTATGACAGATCGCAAAACAGTTGAACATGTACTCCCAATCAGTACGGCCAATGAGAAAGGCGGTGGCCTCACGTGAGGTAAACGCCATGGTCTTCGCATCGGCTCGCCAAAATGGCCAGAAATGGACGTCTGCCACACGGCCGACATCTTCACACTTATCAATGAACAAACCCGTTTTCAGCGGCTGACCATACAAACCGTGGATATAATGCCGGCCGCCTGTGACCGTGCCGAAATCCACCCCCTGCCACGGATTCAGCAGCGTTACGTTCACCAAAGAGCCGTTATCCGAAAGTTGACGTATGGTCCAAGGGTATTGCACCGGCGGTTCCGGGCAGGTCTGCTCCGGGTAAAAGATCGTCAATCCGTACAAGGTGCCACTTTCTCCCAGGGATATAAAGGGTGTGCCGTCCGGTTTTCCCTTGCCTCCT
>JAJYGE010000135.1 GCA_021785155.1 Planctomycetota bacterium | reverse complement strand
CAGACCTGTTATGTTTTGGCCGTGTACCGTGATGGTTCCGGCGGACGGGGTGAGATGGCCTAGAAGCAGTTGCAGCAGCGTGGATTTACCGGAACCATTGGGGCCAACGATCATCGTCACTTCGCCAGCATAAAATGGTACAGCGACATCATCTACCGCCGTTTGGCCTGCAACGTACTGGTAACTTAAATTGGTCGACTCAATCGCAATGCCACCGGGCAATGCAACGGATGGGGCGTCAGGATGTTTACCACTCATAAGCATATTTATCCACGACTTATTACATCCATGTTCGCCGACGCTTCAGCAGATAAAGGAAAAAGGGGCCACCACACAACGCCGTAATAACACCCACCGGTAATTCACCGTTGAAATAGGCACCGGTGCTCCGGACAAACGTATCAGCAAGCATCAGAAATATGGCCGCCAGAAGCGGACTGGTTATAAACAATTGTCGATGGTCGGGTCCAAATATTCCGCGGCATACATGCGGGCAGATTAAACCAACAAAACCGATGGGGCCGGCCACGGTAATGGAAGCGGCGGTTGCCAACGCCGCCAAAGCAAACGCCGATAATCGCAGAGAACTTAATTGAATACCCAGACTATGGGCTTCCGCATCGGAAAAAGACGCTATATTCATCGCACCACCGAGCGTCAACGCGCCAGCCCACGCCAGCACAAAGGAGATAAATGCCGCCAGTATGAGCGTATGAGATGTTCCTTCGCTGATATAACCAAACATGTAGTTTAAAATATCCGTTCTGGCACCGTAGGGAACCAGATTATTCAGCAACATCACCAGCGCACCGCCGATGGTGCTGATGATCACACCGGAAAGTATCAGCGTCATAGGATCCAACATTCCGCCGCGCCGCCGCCCCAGTAGAAAAACCAGCCACGTGGCCACAACCGCCCCCACCAGCGCCGGAATGGTTTGACCATTGGCAAATAGATTCTCCATCCATGGACTACTGGTAAAAGACTGCAGCATGGCTTGGCCAAAAACAATCCAGATCATTACCCCCACCGTTGAACCGCTGGAAATACCCAGAACAAATGGATCCGCCAATGGATTTCGCAGCAACCCCTGCAACAGTACGCCCGCTAAGCCCAGTGCGGCTCCCGCAATAGCCGCCGCTTCTACGCGAGTGAGACGCAATTGCAGGATGGCCATTCTGGGAAATCCAACGGAAATCGCCTGCTGGCCTGGCATGCCCGGCCCGAAAGCCAAACATACGACAAATATTAGAAGTGTCAAAAACACCCCAGCGAGTGTAATGGCCGTCAACCGTGATAGATTCATCGCTTTCATTGGCTACCCCCTGCGTTAGGTGCGGCATCCATACACTTCCGCAGGCGGCGCATCAGGTGGTACACATGGAGCGTGAGCATCTGTGCCCGAGGCCAGGTTATTAAATCTACGCGTTTGTGGGACGCAGCGGCAATGGGTAATTTCAACCAGGGTAGCAGGCGGGGATCCTGCGGGCCGGATGCGACTGGCTCGCCAGGCTTTGAAATCAGGAGGACTTGCGGATTTAGACGCACCAGTGTTTCGCGTGTAATAGTGGGAAATCCGTCACCGCAGCGTTCCGCCACGTTAATTCCGCCAGCCAGCGTTATTTCCTGATCCATAAAATTATCCGCGCCCACCACCATTATTGGTTCGGTGGAGATTATATATACCACACGCGGCGGTTTTTGGGGCCGACTGTGTGCCAGAATATTCAACTCTGATTTAAGCTTGGTTATCGCTGCCGCCGCCTGCTTTTGGCATCCGCTGATACTACCGAGGGTTCTGGTAGTTGCGAAAAGTTGGCGGAAGGTATTGATACGGATGTTCACGATGCGAATGCCGTTTTGCTTGGCCATTGAAATAATTCCCGGTGCAATTCGCTGCGGAGATTGCTGGAGAATCAACGCAGTCGGCGCGAGTTGCACCACTAATTCCTCATCAAGATGCACGTATCCGCCAACAACGGGTACATGTCGCAGGGACAGAGGCAAAAGTGGTTTATCCCAAGGTGAAACGCCAACAATCGTTTTGGCGGCGCCGATTTGTAACAGTATCTGCGTGGCCGATGGATCCGTACTGACAATGCGCGGGCCGCTGCGAGGTTTGTTGGCAACGGTCTTGGCGCAACCCGCCAAAGCCGGCAACATGCCAACGAGAATCAAGCCCAGAATAATATTTAATCGCATCTTCCGCCATGCTAAGCAGGTGAAGTAAAAATAGCGCTAGTGCTGTGACAGCGGCACCAGAAATCCGGTTTGAAACATGGATGTTGCATGCGGTAACGGCGGATATTTTCCGGTGATTTTCCCTATGGCCCACCGGCACGCCAGTGACAGCGAGCCAATGTCCTGAGCTGAAAATGACGCGTTGAGATCCGTAAGGTGAGCTTTTGCATGGATCCGTCCCAGTGTAATTGCCGACATTTCACGCACCTGTTCAAATTCCGGAATAGGCATTTCCATGTCATCCAGACGCCCGGCCAGTTCATCGGCCAGTCGAGGATGGCTTTGTCCATTATCAATCATGCCAATCGCCCATATCGCCGCTTGCCGAGCTTCAACGCCATACGGTGCATTTTTTGGAATACATGGAATCATCACCAGTAGGGCAGGCCGGTAACGCATCAGACCGAAAAACTGAAACGCCTGCGAGAGCTGGAGATTATCATCATTCCGCAAAACCCCATTGCCGGGCTTCATCGAATTGGCGGAGGTAAATTGCGAATTTTTTGCGGTACTCTGGGCAAATGTTAGAACCGTCGGCAGCGTGCTGCGAACCGCCACGCGCCGCAGCGCCACCACCGCCCCCAGGCGAACCGCCTGATGCTTGCTGGACAGCAGAGAAAGAAAATCCTGTGTCGATGCTTTATCATCCAGCTTGCCCAGCACCAGACAGGCCTGTCGAATCGCCAGTGGATCTCTGCCATGAATAATGGATCGGCATGTGTTGATAACAGCCGCCCGACTACCGGGTTGAGATGCCAGAAAAAGCAGGGCATCACGCGCGTACCAACGGATGGGGCGCCGCTGATCATTGAGCGTTACGCCCAGGCCATCAATGGAGTTATTTCCGCCAATGCGCCGCCATGTCTTTGCTACCAGCATGCGAATGGTTGGATCCGCGTTGTGGCTCATAGGCTCCGTCAGCGACTGCAAAGAATTTACATCATGTTTTATTAAAGCCCGCCAGGCTATGGCCGCCACCGCGGAATTGGAGTCCGCCGCTAATGTCAGCAGTATTTTCCGCTGGGCGGCGCTAGTGGATGCCGAGAGCATGTCAGCGCAAAGTAACCGCTGCTCGACGCGATCCACCTGAGCTTTCAGCAAGTGTTTACTTAATGTGGCCACGCCGGTTGCATGCAATATTGCCAGTGACTTAGCCGCTGCGAAACGTAAGATCAAAGGCTTTCCGGCGTCAAGAATAATTTTTTTCAGCACCGCATCGGCCCGATGATCGTGTATGGTACCGAGTGCTTTGGCGGCGGAGGCCTGAATTTGCAGCGCTGTAGCCGGCGATTTCAAGCGTGCCAGCCAGACTCTGCGCATGGATTCGATGTGCCA
>JAJYGE010000418.1 GCA_021785155.1 Planctomycetota bacterium | reverse complement strand
CCATTTCGGAATTCGGGCGAAAAATTATTCGCACCGTGGCGCCACATGTCCCGGCGGTAAAAATCAACATTGCCTATTTTGAACGTTATCTCTGGGACGGCGTTGAGGCGTACTACAACCTCGTGCAGGAGGCCCATGGTCACGGACTGCTGGTCATAGGCGATGTCAAACGCGGAGATATTGGCCATACTTCCACGCAGTATGCGTTGGGGAACCTGGGCGATTGTAAGTGGCAGGATACGGGAACCACGATCGGTCCGGATGCCATTACGATTAATGCTTATTTTGGTATTGATGGCATCGCGCCATTTATGGATGTTGCTAAGGCAAATGGTAAAGGGGCCTTCGCTCTCTTGCGCACCAGTAACGCCAGTGCCGGACAAATTCAGGAAATTCCCGCTGCTGACGGCCGCCCGGTATATTTGCATGTTGCGGAATTAATTGAAAGCTGGGGCAGCACATCACGCGGCCAATGCGGATTTAGCAGCCTTGGCGCAGTGGTGGGGGCTACCAGTGGCGCGGCCATCGCACAAATTCGTCAGGCCATGCCGCACACACTGTTTCTTATTCCCGGAATTGGTGCCCAGGGAGGCAGTCTTTCCGATTGTGCGCACGCATTTAATTCGGATGGCCTTGGTGCTGTGATTTCCGCCAGCCGATCGATTATTTTCGCCCATCGTGAAAGCCGCTATGCGGAAATTCCCACCGCGCAATGGACGACTGCGGTTCAACAGGCGGTCTTGGAAACCAAGGCTCAGATTGCTCAGGAAATTCGCGCTTTTCAATAAAATCGATGTTCGTGGCACGGATGGATTTTTGGCATGGCAGCACAACAGTTAGGCAATAATTTTCGTGGCAAACGCGTCGTCGTCATGGGGCTGGGACGCTTTGGCGGTGGTGTCGGTGTCGCCCGGTGGTTGACCCAGCAAGGGGCTGGCGTAACGGTTACCGATCAGGAACGGCGGGAAAAGCTGGAATCCAGCATTGCGCAACTCGCCGATTTCCCGATAACGTTTCAGCTTGGTGGGCATGATCCCAATATTTTGAATTCCTGTGATTTGCTGGTAGTTAATCCGGCGGTTGATAAATCTCGCTCCGAATTTTTTCAGGCGGCACTTCATAAACACATTGCCATCACCACCGAGATCAATATTTTCCTGGAACATTGCCGGGCAAAAATTATCGGCGTTACCGGCAGCGTGGGCAAATCCACCACCACCGCGATGATCCATCTGGCTATCACGGCGGCATTAAAAAACAGTCTCAGCCGTCAAACCTGCTGGCTGGGGGGGAACATCGGCCATTCACTTCTCGGAGACCTCGCAGAAATCAATTCCGATGATTTTGTGGTCTTGGAGCTTTCCAGCTTTATGCTTGAAGACCTGCCATGGATACGCTTTTCACCGCATATTGCCGTTGTGACAAATCTGGCAGGCAATCATCTGGATCGGCATGGAACATTGGAAAATTATGCCGCCGCCAAGCAGAATATTTTGCGATTTCAACACGCGGATGATTTGGCTATTCTCAATGGTGATGATCCAACCGTGCGCACGTGGGCCACGATCACCTCTGGTCGGGCCATGGAATATCGCCTTGAAAATCAGGAAGAAATAAAGCTTGCCGTGCCGGGGTTGCACAATCAGTCCAACGCCCGCGCCGCGCTTGCTGTGCTGCAGGCCGTTGGCTTGGCAACGCAGACACCGGCGGCACTGGCGGCGCTGGCAGAATTTCCGGGCCTGCCGCATCGCCTGGAGTTGGTGCATACAAGTGCCGTCGGCGTGCAATGGTTCAATGATTCCAAAGCCACCACGCCGGAGGCGGCGATTACCGCTTTGGCGGCCCTGGAGAAAAATACCTTTATCTGCATTGTTGGCGGGTATGACAAACATGCGGATATGGCGGAATTATGCCGACAATTAGCACACCGCGCTGGAGCGGTTCTGGGCATTGGCGCTACCGGTCCGGCACTGGTTGCCGGATCTATTGCCGCAGGCGCGTCGCGAGATTATGCCATGTATGTAGAAACGCTCGAAAGCGCTGTGACCTGTGCTAAAAATTGGATCGGACATCGACCATCCGGCGCAAAAAAGTTAAACGCGGTGCTCTTGTCACCGGGATGTGCGTCTTATGATCAGTTTGCCAATTATGAACAGAGAGGCGAAATCTTCGCCGCTTTGGCCCGGCAATAGCTGAGCCATGGCGAATATTCCAGCGGTGATACCTGCTTACGCATTGAGTTCGGGCAGGGGGTGGCATTTTGGCCTTATCACAATCCGGTGGATGCGGGGACAGGATCCTACGGCAAATTCGCCGTTCCAGCAGGTTGAATCAGCTTTACGCCTCCTCTGGTTTTGGACAGATTCCAGATAATGTGTCGCGCTTGGCCATGAATGCTCCCGCTGGCATCGGAGATAATGGCATTTTGCCCATTGAGGCCATACGCCTGTGCTATTTCGGTGGCGGCATCAAATTTTAACATGCCGGCGGCCAGATTCAGTCCGCTGACCTGAAGTACGGCATTATTCGCCGTTACACTTTGCAGTCGCGTTGGGCCGCCCATGCCCAAGTCCACGCCATTCTTGGCCGCTGGGCCGGTATGATTTAATTTGGCCAGAAGTTCATCCGCATCCAGCAACACCATGCCGGAATTGGGATTCTTAGTGTTACTGCCGCCTGCCGCTTTGGGAGTTGGCAACGGTTTAACGGGGCGGAATCTCAGGTGAACCTTTCCGCGCAGATTTACCAGCCCGGTTTTGGCGTTATACGTCAGTGCGTGCGCCCATGAAAATCCGCTTTGACCGCGTTGCTGCGCGGTGTTGGCCGTTGTGGCGGGGCGGTAGTCTTCCAGGACCATTTCCCCGGCGGTGGGAATTTTCAGCAAACCTTCAACCGCATTGTAAACGAGTTTCGGACAATTTAGGCGCATACGGGTAAGCAGCGTTCCGGTTTTGCTGTAGCTGGCATCACGGGCCACAACCGTATTTCGGCCCAGGGGACCCGAAGCAATGAGCTGCGCCAGTTTCATGGCATTGCGATCCGTCTTACGCCGTTGAAAGTGAATGAGCATCGATGGGGCCATTAAGCTGCTGTGCTGTTCGGGCCGCCCCACAAGCGCGGCAATCACATGCCCTGCAAGCGTGGCCTGCCTGGTCTTGGCCGAATATTGCATCTGCTTGAGCCATGACACCTCCACACGCGGTTGAGCCGCTTTGGACGATTCCGGCATGCTCAATTTGCCGGCACCGGGAACCGTTACCTGCTCAAGCTTGCGTTGTAATTTGATCGTGCGGCCCTTGAGCCAATCGGCTCCTTGATAAATAGCCGATTCAATGGTGCCTGCGGTATTCGACTGCAGCGTTGCTGTGCCTGCTGTGCGATCCCCGGATAGTTCATACGCGGTAGCCTTGATGGGGCGTCCAATATGATAAATATGAACAATGGTGTTATTCCATATCCGGAACCGGCCCACCGTATAGCGTCCGCCCGGATTATCCGCTGTGGAGCGCGGACTTGCGGCGTGAATGCCACTGCGGCTTATCAACGCTGCGCGAAGCATGCCTCCGGTAATGGAAAATTGTTCCGGAATG
>JAJYGE010000397.1 GCA_021785155.1 Planctomycetota bacterium | reverse complement strand
TTTCTGGTTGCCACGCAAAGGTTTGTCGCCCATTTGATTCCGATCGGCGAAAATAAGATGGGCCTGATCGGATTGTTATGTTTAGCGCTGTTGCTAATAAGTCTGGGAAGTGCGGCTATAAGTGTCGTGAGCACATGGCTGCTGATTTCATCCGGGTTGCGGATGGTATTCAAGCTGCGCTGCCGGGTGTTTGAACATATTCAACGCTTGCCGTTAAGTTTTCACGATGCCACGACGGTAGGCGACTCGCTGTACCGCATTACGTGGGATACGTATTCGGTGCAGTCATTGTTTAATGAGGGGTTGGTGCCCGGCATATCATCTGTTGTTACGCTCGTGGGCATTGCGGTGGTGATGGTGGGGCAGGACTGGAGCATTGCGGTGGTCGCTTTGATTATCGGTTGCCTGCTGTTGCTGCTGGTACGCAGGCTGGAAAAGCCAACGACCGAGTTATCTACACGGGTGCATGAAAATGAAAGTCGTGTCAGTACACGCGTGGAGCAGACGTTGGGTGGTATTCGTGCGGTGCAGGCCTTTGGCCGGGAGGCGCATGAATCAACCCGCTTCGCCAATCAGGCCCGAGAAAGCCTGAAAGCCAATCTGAGACTTACCATATTGCAAACCGCCAGTCAAAGCGGGGTGGCGGTATTGTTTGCGTGTGGAACGGCTGCGGTTATATGGATGACCGCGCGGCGGGTTATTGCCGGTGAATTATCCCCCGGAGATATTGTGCTGATGGTGGGGTATACAGCGCTGTTGTTTAAGCCGTTGGAGACGTTGTCGTATACCGCATCGTCCATTCAGGGATCGGTAGCCGGGGCGCACCGTGTATTTGAAATTCTGGATAAAAAATCATCGATCAGTGATTCGCCGACGGCGGCGGAGCTGAAAAATCCGGTACGCGGAAAAATTGAATTTGATCATGTCAGCTTCGGCTACCGGCCCGAGCAAAGCGTGCTGCGTGATGTTCGCCTGACCATTCCGGCAGGCAGTTCGGTGGCGATGGTGGGGCCGTCGGGGGCGGGAAAAACCACACTGGCGGGACTGATTTTGCGATTTTATGATCCCGTGAAGGGGCGGATATTGCTGGATGGCTGTGATCTGCGGGAGATTACTTTGGAATCTTTGCGCCGACAGATTGCGATGGTACCGCAGGAGCCGGTGCTTTTTGATGTCAGTATTCAGGAGAATATCGCATACTCCCGCCCGAACGCCACGGAGCAGGACGTTCATGCCGCCGCCCGCGCTGCCGGTGCCTGGGATTTTATTCAGGCGTTGCCTAAAGGTTTTGATACGCCCATCGGAGAGCGTGGTGTGATGCTTTCCGGCGGACAACGACAAAGGTTGTCTCTGGCCAGAGCGTTTCTCAAAGACGCGCGCATTATTGTGCTTGATGAACCTACGACCGGTCTGGATGCACAAACCGAAGCTGATCTTCTGGCCACGCTCAAGCGGCTGATGGCGGGCCGCACGACGATTATTATTGCGCATCACCTGCATACGGTGCGGCATGTGGATCAGATTATCGTTTTGCAGGGTGGAGAATTAATTCAAACCGGCACGCACGATCAACTCCTTGAGCAGGATGGGCTTTATCGCCATTTGTATGAATTGCAATCCCAACCGCATCGGCAATCGGTGGAGGTTCCATGAGCGCAGAAGCAGAAGGATGGATGGCGGCCTGGGACAGCGGAACGTTGCCGCCGGGTGTTCAGCTTGGGGAAGATACCCGTATCATAGGGACGGCCGCTTTTCGTCGATTTCGCGGGCAGGCCGCCGACGCGCTGGTGATTGGTGATCATGCAACCATGGATGGCGTGCAATTTTCCGTGGGGCCGGAAGGGCGAATTAAGATCGGCAAATTCTGCTGTTTCACCAGTGCTGTGCTGATGTGCGAACTATCTATATGTATTGGTAACTATGTTCTGATCGGGTGGAACACGGTAATTGCCGATAGTGATTTTCATCCGATATCTCCCGCGCAGAGAATTGTGGATGCAGTGGCATGTTCACCCGCCGCCGGCGCACAAGTTCGCCCGAAAGTGCAGCGTATGGAGGTTGTCATAGGTGATGACGTGTGGATTGGCCCGAATGCGACGATATTCAAGGGTGTGCATATCGGCAATGGTGCATGGATTGGCCCGGGCAGCGTGGTGACACGCGATGTGCCGGCGGGAACAACGGTGGCGGGTAATCCCGCGCGCGCTGTGGAGGCGTTATGACCGGGCGCGAAATACCGGGCGATTGGCATTCAGGCAGCATTCCGGAGAATGTGCTGATCGGGGATGGCGCTTATGTTCAAACGTCGTACAGTTTTCATCTGTGTCGCAGTAAAAGGGATGCGGCGGTGGTACTTGGAGAAAACAGTTCCGTGTATATCGGCTGCATGTTTGATATGGGGCCTCATGCGGTATTGAATGTGGGCGCGTTCACATTGCTTAATGGTCTGTGGCTGATCTGTGATCAGGTTGTGACCATTGGTACGCACTGCCTGCTTTCGTGGAATGTTGTCATTATGGATAATTTCCGCGCTGCGGAAGATGTCCCATCGCGTCGGCGCATGCTTGAAGCGTATGCGGCTGCGCGCGATAGGCAGTTAATTGCTCCGATCAAGCCCCGCCCGGTGGTGATTGGTAACAACGTGTGGATTGGTTTTGATTGCTGTATATTGCCGGGCGTTCACATCGGGGACGGCAGCATCATCGGAGCGCGTTCGGTGGTGGATGCGGATATTCCCGCACATTGCATTGCCGCCGGCAATCCGGCGCGCGTCATTCGCGCTTTGCGGGAAACGGAGGAAAGCGGTGGCTGATAAATCGAAACCTAAAATAATTGTTTTTGGAATTCTGTTCTGGTATCCACTGGCGGGTGTTACCTACCAATTTCTGCATTTTATGCTGGGCTTGCGCAAATTGGGATTTGACCCCTATTATATTGAAGATTCCGCACGCTGGATTTACGATCCTAATTTGCGGGATAGTTCGCCGGACGCCACGGCGAATATCAACACGGTGGCTCCTATTTTAAGCGAGCATGGTCTGGCGGACCGATGGGCGTTCCGTGGGCATTATGAAGGGGGGAGTTGCTACGGCATGACGGAAACTCAGATTGCCGAACTCTACAAGACGGCAGATGTGATGATTAACGTTACCGGGGCGCAGGAACTGCGTGAAGAACATCTGAATTGCCCGGTGCGGGTGTATCTGGAAACCGATCCTGTGGTCTCGCAAATTCAGATTGCGCAGGGTAACAAAGACGCCATCGCGGTATTGGATATGTTTACACACCACTTTACCTACGGCGAAAATCTGGGTTGCCCTGATTGCCGCCTGCCAACTGAAAGATACACCTGGCGGCCCACGCGGCAGCCGGTGCTGTTGGAATTGTGGGAACCAATGCCGGCAAAATCGGGTGCGGCCTTCAACACCATTGCAACCTGGAAAAATGTGGGACGGGATATCGTTTATCAGGGTGAAAGCTATTACTGGTCCAAGGATCGCGAATTTCTTAAATTTGTTGATTTGCCTGATCGCCGTGATACCGCATTTGAATTGGCCGCCGGTGTTGACGCTGATACCCGAAAACTGAGATC
>JAJYGE010000330.1 GCA_021785155.1 Planctomycetota bacterium | reverse complement strand
GAATTATTTCCGCCGATAGTTGATTGCGTCTGGCTTTCCAGCGGCATTCCACCCCTGGGCGTCAGACCGGGTTTCAAGAACAGATAATAAAGTTTGCCCTTGCTTAGCTCATAGCCGGCCTGGGTTTGGGCTTCAGGACCAATGCCCATATATATATCCGCCCGTCCGGCCGCACGGATGGCTCCCCCCGTATCCTGATCCAGCAGAAAGCCCGTATAGGGCAAGACCGTCCCAGCGGTATTTGGAGCATTGGTCTGCACAAATGTAAGCGCGGCTCGCGGGAAAATGCTCTGATACGGTGGAGCGGTGATGGTTTTGTCGGTTGCCAGGCTCCGGTGGGCCGTTACTTTCACCCCCAGAGATCCCAGCGGCCAGTGCGCGGGATTGTATATTTTAAGAAACGCCATGAAATGGTTGTGCATAATATCACTTTCAACCTGATGAGGGTGCATCTGAAAATAGGTTTCAATGGCCGGCAGAGACAGCCTGCGGGCGCTGATCTTACCCTGCTTGACAAGAGTTTCGCCCAGGCCGGTATACGTGCGACCATTATCTCCGGCATATCCGATTGTGATGCTCTGCCCCGTCGTAAGAATCACCTTGGCGGAACCCTGAATTTCCGCCACATAGGCATCCAGCGGATTGGCGAACCACACCAGTTCATCGCCACTTAACAAATGCTGCTGCAAAATCTGCCGACGCGTGGGATACGGCTGGTAGGATCCCCCCGGCATTTTCTCGCCCAATATCTGACCGGTAATCGGGTTGCTTACGAGGTTCCGGGGGCGTTTGTAAACCGGATATCGGTACTCAGAGGTTTCCGTCAGGCTGCCATAAAGAATCGGCGTATAATAACCGGTAAACCACACGCTGCCCCGATTGTCATACCCCTTGGCAATATACACATCGTACCGTGAATCAATGAGTTGTTGAAATTTGGCCGCGGAATGCACGGTCCGCAGCATATTCTTAAAATCAAAAAGCGACGCCAACTCCTGGCTGTGGGTAATGGGGCCGTCCGGAAAAAACTTCTGGCTGGAGGGCGCCTGCATAAATTTAATTGAACGGTTAATTGCCGTGATCAGGCCCTTCTTGTTCATGAACGCCGCCTGCATATTGGGATATTGCCCTTCAGGTACCTTGCGCAGGCCCCATTCGCCGGGCGCTAATTGATGATCCACGTTCAACAACGGCGCTTTAATAATGGTATTGTTGTGGGTGTTACAGCCGGCCAGGCCCAAGGCAGTAAGTGTTAACAAGCCCATGATCCGACGAGTTATGCTATTCATGCGTGATCCTTCACCAATAAAAGAGTCCAACTATCCATACGACCAAACTGGTCCTTTGGAGCGATAATCATGCCCCTATCATAACAACTGTTTCCCAGTTTGCAGCAAGCTGGACATGGACCGAGATTCACAGGTCGGTGCCATGTGAAATCATCGACCGTTAATGTCCATTTTTTCAGGGGTACACCGGCGCATCAACATGTCGGCCAAGGAGTCGCCAAGAAATAACCTTTCCAACCTGACTTCATCTTTTTGCCTCCGGCAGCGTTGCCCACTGGTTATCCCGACTCGTCGGGACGGATATGCTCCCCGCAGGCGTCTTGCCAGTTGCCGAAATCCCGGCGTCATATTGGTAAACCATATATTCTGGCGGCCCCGAATACGATCACCAGATGTGTGGACCGAACAACTTGCCGAGAATTATGCACCGGGAACCCTTGACGATCCTTACCGACAAGAACTGATCCGTGTATACTATTTTCACTGTCGTTGTGTTGGCATGGATGAAATACGTTCACGGATTGACTCAAGCATGATTGCCAGAATTCAAGGTCGTATCGATTCGGTAAGCGAGACGGCGGCCATTATTTCCGTCGGGGATATCAGCTATGAAGTGCTCACGCCGGCGGTGGATATTCCCCACTTGCAGCAGCATATCGGGCAGAGAATAACCTTTGTTACCATGCATTATATGGAAGGCAACGCCTCTTTCGGGCAGCTTACTCCCCGACTGATCGGTTTTATCCGCCAGCAGGACAAGGATTTTTTTGAGCAGTTTATCACCGTAAAGGGTATAGGCCCGCGCCGGGCGTTAAGAGCCTTGACGCAGAGCGTGGATCGCATTGCCACGGCTATTAATCAGAAAGATTCACGTTTTCTGGTCACTTTACCGGAAATTGGCAAGCGCACCGCCGAGCAGATTATCGCGGAACTTTCCGGCAAAGTGGACCAGTTTGCCGGTACCGCCGGCGGAGCCACGGCACCGGCCGCCCGCAGCGATGCGCAAACCGCTGCGATTGAAGCCATGATTTCACTGGGCGAACGATCCGCGGAAGCCGAGAACTGGGTGGATCGGGCGTGCCGGGCCGATCCAACACTCGTAAATTCCGCCGGCATCATGAAGGCGGCATATCGGCTGAAGGCGGGTGGATAATGTCGCGCGAACGGATTATTACGGCCCAAACTCTTCCGGAAGATCAGGCCGCCGGTCCGGGCCAGCCCACGTTGCGCCCGAAAAAACTCGATGATTACATCGGACAGCGCGAATTGATAGAAAAGCTGCGCATCAGTATTGCCGCCGCCCGCCAGCGTGGTGAAGCCATGGAGCATGTGCTGCTGCATGGGCCGCCGGGATTGGGAAAAACCACACTGGCGCACATCATCGCATCGGAACTTAATGGAACAGTGCCCAAAATTACCAGCGGTCCGGCGCTGGCCCGGCCAACGGAGCTGGTAAGTATGTTAACCAACATGCAGCGCGGTGATGTGCTGTTTATAGATGAAATTCACCGCATTCCCGCGGCCGTGGAGGAATATCTATATCCCGCGATGGAAGATTTCTGCATTGATGTGGTCATGGGTGCGGGCACTCATGCCAATTCCCTGCACATGGAAATTCAACCGTTTACGCTCATTGGGGCCACCACGCGGGCGGGGTTGTTATCTGGCCCGATGCGTTCCCGCTTCGGGATTGTGCACCATCTTACGTATTACGATTTGCCCGATCTTTTGAGCATTGCCACGCGTTCAGCCGGGGTATTGGAATTGCCCGCGCAGAAAGAAGCGCTGGAGTTGCTGGCCCGGCGGGCGCGCGGAACGCCGCGTGTGGCCAATCGGCTGTTGCGGCGCGTGCGGGATTTTGCGCTGGTGAGGGGCGAAGGTAAACTCACGTCTCCAATTGCCGTGGAAGCGTTGAAACTTGAGGGCATTGATGATCAGGGCCTTGATGTTCTGGATCGCCGGTTTATGCAGGTTTTAGCGCGGGATTATGACGGCGGCCCGGCGGGCATTGAAGCGCTGGCCGCAACCATGGGAGAAGAATCCGACACCCTGGAGGATGTTATTGAGCCGTTTCTCCTGCAAATCGGTTTTATTCGCCGCACTCCCAAGGGACGACAGCTTACAACCGCGGGCTATGGTCATCTGCGGATTGCTCCACCCGCCCGGCCAGTAGTGACGGAGGAGGGCGAACTATTCTAAAACAACCGCATACATGCTCTGTCACACCCGCGATTTCGGGTTAACGGAGTTTAATGGGGCGTTGTTCCACAACCGTAAGATCAAATCCTTCCAAGCCATGGAGTTTTTTGGGACGATTGGTAAGGATGATAAGCTCGCGCAATCCAAGATCCCGGAGGATCTGCGCACCAATGCCAAAATCCCGCCGTCCCATCGCGCCAGCGTTTGCTCCCCGGTTGGCGGGAATTTCCGCCGTGTGCATTTCCTGTAATCGCGCCAGCAGTGCTAAACCACGCGATTCCTGTCGGAGGTAGACCACCGCGCCTTTACCCGCCTGTTGAATCATTCGCAAAGATTCCTGTAATTCCCTGCCACTATCAGTAAAATCCGCTGCGAACACATCACCCAAAAGATGCTCGGCATGCACGCGTGCCAATACCGGAGCGGCCTGAATGACCGATTTTCCAGTGCCCGGATCAATAGATCCAACGCCCCCGCTGGTAATGGCAAGATGCAGCAGTGGATCACTGAGCGTTTCATAGACATGCAGATCAAAAGAGCCGAAAGCGGTTTTCAATGCGGTGGATTTAATGCGCTTTACCAGAGCATCGCGGCGGAGACGATATTGAATAATGTCGGCATTGCTGCAAATCAGCAGGCCATGGCGGCGGGCAAAATTCTCCAATTCCGGCAGCCGGGCCATGGAACCATCTTCGGACATAATTTCAATAATAACACCGGCGGGATACAGGCCGGCCATTCGGGTGAGGTCGACGGCCCCTTCCGTTTGGCCGGCTCGCTCCAGAATTCCACCCGGTCTGGCGCGTAACGGATTGATGTGGCCCGGTCGGCACAAATCGTCGGGGCCACAGTTGGGATCGATAAGAGTTCTGATGGTGCAAGCCCGCTCGGCAGCGGAAACACCGGTTGTAATTCCCAGCCGGGGGTGGGCATCCACACTGACGGTAAACGCAGTGCCCAAAGGGGCGGTGTTATATGCCACCTGGGGGTAAAGTGCCAGGCGATGACAATCTTCCGGCGTCATGGCAACACACAGAACGCCGCGGGCTTCTTTAAGCATAAAATTCACAATAGCGGGCGTGATGAATTGGGCGGCACAGACCAGATCGCCCTCGTTTTCACGGTCTTCATCGTCCACCAGCACGATCAATTCGCCGCGTTGTAATGCGGCGAGCACTGCTTCAATTGGGGCAAAGGGCATGATCGTGATATCTCCAAAGTCGGGTATTTTAACGCATCATCGGATGTGGCCAAACCCCACGACATAAGTCCAAAATATCACGGGATAAGAATCGGTACGTCAAATAAAATTGCCTGCCGGGAGGTACGCTCCACCGCAGGCAATGGTGTGGTATTCAATTGACCACCAAATTACTCGGGATTGCAGGCCTTGAGAAGTCCGCCAGAGGGGCAGGCCGGTGGCGTGGCAACCTGCATGCCTTGCGGAGATTCAAGCGGATACCATTTAGATCCTTTTTGCGGGCTGCGCACCAACATACCACCACCCGCCATGGCCATCTGCATCATGGCAAAATTGGGGGGCATGCCCTTGGATTTTGGATTGTTGGCTTGCTGTTGAAATTGCTTCATGGCCGCCTTGGCCTGACTGGTGTATTTTTCCAGATACGCCAGTTTCTTATCTGAACATGACGAACAGGAATAATAGATTGCCCAGACCAGTGTAGGCTTGCCAGTTTTGCCGATCAGCGGCGGATACTTGGATCGGGGCAATACCTGCACGCTGCCGTCCGAGGTATCATAGTAATAGGCGGTGGTTGGGCCATAATTTGGAGTATGGAAAAAATTGCGGACGATAAACGCGATTGCCACGATGGCCACCACCGCGGCAATAATGCTCATTACCGCCGAATTTTCATTGATGGTGTTGCGGATATTTGAGGGCTTGAGCTTTTCCTTCCAATTATACGGGAGAATCATAATTTACCTCTTTCTTAAAAATACGCCTGCTGACTTAAACAACAAGCCAAGAACTTTGGCCGAAACAGTGTTCTAATACTCAACGCCTATGGAGTTGTCGGGGTAGGTGCAAACCTATACCCGATCCCAATGATTTAAACTCTAACACATTTGTATCAAATTGCAAGGATACTGACCGATGGGGCAAAAATGAATTGCGGACGGCCCAATGGATCGGCCCATCCGCATTGGCCGCAATATGGTTCGGCAATTTTGTACATGTCAAGCGCATGTTGAACGGATTTTCAGGTACCGGGGCTTGTGACCGCCCATCACCTTATTGTGCATTGTGCTCGGTAAGCCGCGTAAAACGCCCCTCGCCACGGTCAAGTTCACCCCGGCGGAGTTGCTTCGATTTCCTCTTGCGTTGGTTGGCGTTTGCCAGCGGCAGCTTTGACCATTCGCCCGGAGGTCTCCGGAGCGGCTTCCATGGATGGTTCATCACCGCTATTGCCCTGCACGCCGCGGGCCATGGCAATTACACCGGTGCGGGCCAATTCACGAATACCGTATGGCCGCACAAGTTCCACAAACGCGTCGAGCTTGTCTTCTTCGCCGGAGAGTTCCACCATAATGGCCTGATGGCCCACATCCACCACCCGGCCGCGGAACAGATCGGCGAGTTCAATAATTTCACTGCGTGTGCGCGGCGTTACACCGAGCTTTACGAGCATAAGATCCCGTGAAACATAAGGAGAATCTTTATAGTCCCGCACCTTCACCACGGTGACAATTTTGGCCAGTTGTTTACGCACCTGATCCAACGTGCGCTCATCGGCGATAACCACAATGGTCATACGGGAAAGATTCGAATCTTCCGTGCGCCCCACCACCAGGGAATCGATATTAAATCCACGCGCGGAAAACATGTTGGCAACGTGCGAAAGCACGCCGGGTTCATTCATTACCAGTGCGGTTAAAATATGCCGCATAATTCATACTCCAATAAACAAATTTTCGGTCAACCAACCTCCACCCGCCACGAGGGTGTTTGACCATATATTATTACAACACTCGTGCGATACTGGCTCGGGGCATCGGATCAACCACCGGTCTGCTTTCCGGTGCTCCGTATGGTGCCATGCGCCGCTATTTCTTACATCAGGCCAGCGTGCCCATATCGCGGGCCATATTCGGTGGCGCGGAGCCGACGATGCCGAGTTCCATTTCATGAATGCCTTTACCGCTGGGCACCATGGGATACACGTTTTCGTCGGTTTCACAGAGGAAATCCACCACGCAGGGGCCGGGATGATGGATCATCTCCTCAACAACTTTCCGCACATCCTCTTTCTTTTCACAGCGGATGCCGCGGATGCCGAAACTTTCGGCCATGGCCGCAAAATTAGGATTCACCATCTCGGTATTACTGAATCTGCTGCCATAAAACATCTTCTGCCATTGCCGCACCATGCCCTGAAAATTATTGTTCAGAATGGCCACTTTTACCGGCAGGTTATATTGGCGGATGGTGGCCAATTCCATGGCGGTCATAATAAACGATGCGTCACCGTCAATATCAATAACCAGGTCCCTGGGCCGGGCCACCTGCGCGCCAATGGCCGATGGCAGACCATAACCCATGGTTCCCAGGCCGCCGCTGGTAATCATGCTGCGGGGAATACTCCAGCGAATAAACTGCGCCGCCCACATCTGATGCTGGCCCACGCCGGTGGTGAAAATGGCGTTGCCGGCGGTGGCGTTGTTAATGGCTTCGATAATCGCCTGCGGCTTGGCCAGAGGAGAATCATCACGATAGGCAAATGGATATTTCGCTTTCCATTGGGCAATTTGCTCCAGCCACTCTTTGCGCGGACGATGCTCAATATGCTGGATCATATCCTTGAGGCACAAGCGCGCATCACCCACCACCGGCACATCGACCTTCACGCTCTTGCTGATACTCGTGGGGTCAATATCCACATGCACAATTTTTGCCTTGGGCGCGAAAAGTTTCAGATTGCCGGTGACACGGTCATCAAACCGCGCACCGATGGCAATGAGACAATCGGCATCCTGCACGGCATAGTTGGCATACGCACCACCGTGCATACCGAGCATGTGCAGGCTAAGGGGGCTGTTTTCATCAAACGCACCGAGGCCCAGCAAGGTGGTGGTGCATGGAATGTTCCCTTTTGCCGCCAGTTCACGGACTTCTTTCCACGCACCGCTGAGAATCGCTCCGCCACCCACGTACAATACCGGGCGCTGGGCAGCGTTAATCATATCCGCCGCAGCTTTCACCATCCGGCTGTGGCCAAGGCGATAGGTCTTATAGCCAGGCAGCCAGGGCGTATCATCAATGGCGGATTCCACCTTGTTGGTGGTGACATCCACCGGCAAGTCCACCAGCACCGGCCCGGGCCGCCCGGTGGTGGCGATGATAAAGGCCTCGTTAATAATTCGCGGCAAATCTTTGACATTCTTTACCAGGTAATTGCGCTTCGTCACGGGCCGGGTAATACCCGTCACATCCGCTTCCTGAAACGCATCATTGCCGATCACATAGGTGCGCACCTGCCCGGAGAACACAATCATCGGGATTGAATCCATATAGGCGGTGGCCAGGGGTGTTACGGTGTTGGTGGCACCCGGGCCACTGGTGACAATCACAATGCCCGGCTTGCCGGTGGCACGGGCGTATCCATCCGCCATGTGGCCGGCACCCTGCTCATGGCGCACGAGAATAAAGTTCAGTTTGGTGTCATAAAGCTGATCAAATGTCGGCAAAATCGCGCCGCCGGGATAACCGAAAGCATCGGTAACGTTGTGCTCCAGGAGCATCTGCAGCAATATCTGCGCACCGGTTTTACCGATGTACCGCTCGGTCAGGCCCGTAGGATGCCCAAGAACCGGAAGGTCATTGGTGACTTCAGTCCCGGAATTGACATTTACCTGTGGCTGAGCCAACTTTTCAGTTTTATTGGGCTTGGTGGTTTTGGGAGCTGCCGCTGTGGCCGCTCCCCCGTTAAGGGAAGTGCTGGACATAAAAACCTCACACAACATCGGCTGCATTGGAAAGGTTGGCATGGCGTCCGCCGCACGGCAGATTACACCAGCGCCCAACCAGGCCGCCGTCCCGGCAAGCCGGGATAGCGAATTTACCAGAGCCGCAGCCTGGAAAATTCGCCGTTGAAGGTATAATCATAGCAAGTTCTCAGATGGAATGCAAGCATACCGCTCTTTTTTTTGCGCTTCGGCCACGGTACCAACCATCATGCCGCCTGATCATGGGCAACACCGCTGCTAACGCAACCCAAAACGCTCCACCGTCCGATCTTACCATCAACGGTATTGGATGCTCCGCTTAATCGCAATATTTTTCCAGGTATTCCAGGATCAAATGCAGCACCACTTCATGCGACTCCTGTATCGCCGCGCTACGCTGACTGCTGACGACAAGAGCCTGATCGCAGTAGGCCAGATTTTTTCCACCACCTTTGCCCAGCAGTCCGATAACTTTACCCCCCCGCTGCCGCATGGTCTGGCAAGCGCGAATCAGATTTTCACTATTTCCACTACTGGAAAATACGACCAATACATCACCACTCTGGGCGAAAGCCTCCACCTGCCGCGAAAAAACACTGGCAAAATCCCAGTCATTGGCAATACACGTCAGGGCCGTTGCATCCGCGGCCAGACAAATGGCCGGCAACGCCCGCCGATCAGGACGGCTGTACCGTCCGGTTAACTCTTCGGCCAGATGCAGCGCTGCGGCAGCCGAACCGCCATTCCCGGCGGTTAACAATTTTTTGCCGCTTAACAGCGACGATGTCACCAGTTCGCATATTGCCGTAATCCGCTCCAGTTGGCCCGCAAGTTCCCCAATAACGCGCGACGAATCCGCCACGCAATCCAGTATCCAGTGATGATCTTTAGACATACGCACTCCAATTGACACGACACTTGCGGCAACGCCCTTAGGCGCTAAGCGCTTCAATTTCCTCGGGACGTAATTTCAACCGGCACGCCCGGGCTGAATCTTCAATACTTTGCGGCCGGCTGGCACCGGGAATGGCAATGATCTGCGGACCTTGCGCCATCAGCCACGCCAATACCACCTGATAAATGGAGACATGATGCGACGCCGCGATACTTTCCAGCAACGGCTCAAAATCTCCTAGTGTCTTGGCTCCGCCAATCCCGTTCAGCGGACTCCACGCCAGAAATGCCAGATTCCGCGCCTGGGTGTATTGCAAAACGCCATCCGTTTCCGGTTGTCTGTGCCGGCGCGAATATTCATTTTGCACACTGACAATATCCACCACCGCCTCCGCCGCCTCCAACTCCATGACTGAAAAATTGCTGACACCAATAAAGCGGATTTTGCCTTCCTGCCGCATCTGGTTGAGACACCCCAGGCTTTCCGCCAGCGAATACTTCGGATCAATGCGATGATATTGATAGAGCGTAATGCAGTCCGTGCGCAGATTTTTCAGGGAGGCTTCACAGACCGCCCGGAGATGTTTGGGCGAGCCATCACGTTCCCAACGACCTTGCGGGCGTACCAATCCACCCTTGGTGGCCACCACCAGACCTTCGCGTTTGGACGGCGGCAAGTCGGCCAGAGCTTTGCCGATCAGCCGCTCATTATGCCCCGGTTCGGAATCATCAAGACAATAACTGTCCGCCGTATCAATGAGCGTCACGCCGCAATCCACGGCGTGATGAATTACTCGGATGGCATCGGCCTCCGCGGGCCGTGTGGTCGGCACCGACATGGGCATGGCACCCAGTCCGATGCAACTGACCGTCAAGCCGGTCTTGCCTAATTGACGTGTCTGCATGGCCTTTTTCTCCGTGACATAAAACATTCGCTACAAGGCCAAATCTTAGCCGCATCCGGCAAAAGTGCCAAATAAGCCCCGCACACCAATCGCGTCATGCGACGATTTTGAATTACTTTGCCGGATCTCCCGATATGCTCCGCTCTTGCCAACAGACCGAACTGCCTCTAACGTATTATCTTTTCCACCCCGGTTTGATGTCCGGAGGATGGTTGATGTTGTTTGCGATTGGAGTTTTTAATGAACGTTAGTATTGAACATATCCATGCCCGTGAGATTCTTGATTCCCGGGGAAATCCCACCATCGAAGTGGATGTGATTTTAACGGATGGCACACTGGGCCGGGCCGCGGTTCCCAGTGGCGCATCAACGGGTGAAAATGAAGCGGTGGAACTGCGTGACGGGGATACCAAACGCTACGGCGGCAAAGGAACCACGAAGGCCGTTGACAATGTGAATACCAAAATCGCCTCGGAACTCATTGATCTGGATCCGCGCGATCAAGAGCATATTGACCGCCTGATGATAGAACTTGATGGCACCGCCACCAAGGCCAATCTCGGTGCCAACGCCATCCTCGGGGTGTCGCTGGCTGTGGCGAAAGCCGGCGCGGCCGCCAGTGGCTTACCGCTTTACCGATATATCGGCGGCACATTTGCCAATGTGCTGCCCGTGCCGATGATGAACATTCTCAACGGTGGCAAACATGCCGACAACAATGTCGATTTTCAGGAATTCATGATTCAGCCGTGGGGTGCTAAAAATTTTGCCCACGCTCTGCGCATGGGAACGGAAATTTATCACACGCTGAAAAAAGTGCTGCACAAAAAGGGCCTCAGCACCGCGGTGGGAGATGAAGGCGGCTTTGCGCCAAGCTTGAAGTCCAATGACGAAGCTCTGGAAGTCATTGCCGAAGCGGTAAAAGCCTCCGGCTACAAGCTTGGAAAAGATGTGTTTATTGCCCTGGATCCAGCCGCCAGTGAACTGTGGGATAACGGTAAGAAAAAATACAAACTTTTCAAGAGCGATCCGAATAATTACATGTCCGCTGATGATATGATCGGAATATGGTCGCGCTGGGCGGACAAATATCCGATCCGCTCTCTGGAAGACGGCCTGGCGGAAGGTGATTGGGATGGATGGAAGGCCCTGACCAATAAACTCGGCAAGAAAATTCAGTTGGTCGGGGATGATATTTTTGTTACCAATCCAAAATTCCTCAAGAAAGGTATTGAACTGGGTGTCGGTAACAGCATTCTCGTGAAGGTCAATCAGATCGGTACGTTGACTGAAACACTGGAAGCCGTCGATATGGCGATGCGCAACGGCTACAGCGCTGTTTTGAGCCACCGCAGCGGTGAGACTGAAGACTCCACCATCGCCGATATTGCGGTAGCCACCAATTGCGGCCAGATCAAAACCGGTGCCCCGGCCCGCTCTGATCGCGTGGCCAAATACAACCAGCTTCTGCGTATTGAAGAAGAGCTTGGCGAGCACGCCGTATACGGCTCTCGGTATTGGAATAAAGCCTAAGGTTTTTTGCACTTATGATTGTTGAAGGTGTTAAAAGGCAGGATATTGCCGTCGGTGGGTGGGATCATGGCACCGGCTTGAAATCGCCGCACCAGGCGTAAGGCACCGGATGGATGCGACTGCGCGGTTACGTCGCTTGAAGCAAGGAAATCTTTCCAGATTGCCATCCAACGGTTGGCTTGGACCGTGGAAGAGATAATGCCTTTACCATCCGCATTTTGCACCGCGTAAATGATTCCAGGTGCCGGTTCGCTGAGGGTCCACCAGATGCCGCCGCCGCTGGGTTTCATCGCCGACATGCTGGACGCCGGTTCGATGGTGTATTGCACTTCAATAGCGGGCAGTTTAGGAGCGCCGGCATCCGGGACATCCAAGGATCCGGTGGCGGCCAACAGGCGAAAAAAAGCCTCGCCGATATGGGCGAGGGCGGTATCATCAATGGCGGTCTGAGTGATCATTGAACAGAGCATCTGGTTAATTCCACGGCTGGATTTTTCCGCCTGATTAAAGGCAATCTGAAAGCCGCCGGTGGCGGGCATTTTCGCGGTATCACGGTGCCACTGATCCGCTTCCCTAATCAGATTTAGAATCGTATCAAAATCAAATGGCTTGGCAATATGCGCCTGACCGCCGGCGGCCGCACATCGCAACACATGATCCGCGCCACACAGACATGTAAAAAACAGAACAGGTATGCCACAAGTAAGCCGGGCGCTTTTCAGCACCCGACAGACCTCAAAGCCACTTTTGTCCGGCATCATCGCATCGAGCACAATAACATCGGGATGCAGGTTCCGGGCCAGTTTTAATCCATCTTCACCGGTGGCGGCATAATGGTAATCAAACCCCTCCATGGACAAAAGTTGGCCAAGGGTTTCATTGACCTCGCGCTCATCATCAATCACCAGCACTTGCAGCGCCATGGGCCTCGATCCTCCGGGCGAAAACACAACCCGCGACGAACAGTGGAATTGCTATTCCGCCGATCCGTCCACCAATACCCATCCCCGGGGCGAATTGAAATCTCGACTGGACTTCAATTCTATCCTCCGCCCCGCGAAGGGTATCCCCTGATTATAATCGTCAATCCTATTCCTGTCTCAATAAATCTTCCAGAGGCCTTATTTATATTTCCAAGAACAGGCATTGGCGTGCCGGATATGCTAATATCTTATCGGCGAGTGTCTGGAAACGAGGAAGGCCGGCATAAAATTCCGGCCCCATGCTGGTATGACTGAATTGCAACATCCACCGTTACCACCGGCTCATATCGTAAAAAAGGCGATGGAAATCTATTTGACGCTGGCGTATCCGTCGGGCGATTTTCCCGCGGTCATAAAAACGCGGATGGCTCCGATCATGGCATCCGCGGATGCCGCCCTAATCAAACCGGAATGGTTCGAACGCTGCGATAAGGACGGGCGGGCGGTGTATCGCCTGCGACTGGGACAGGCGGCTTATCCACACATGAAATTAAGCATTGAAGAATCGCCGGATGGCACAGGATATCTGCTTCTGGCCGATGCGCATGATATTCATTTGCTGGCTCCGGAAAATTCTCCGGACGCCGCCTTTTTAAGTGAATTGCGAAAAAATAATGCCGCCTTGGTTGAAAAAATACAAACCGCATGGACCGACGCGGGGTTGCCGACATTTCGGAATTATTTCCGGGCGGCCATGGAGCGTCGCATACAAAAAAAATAAACCCGCTACGGCGGCTTTCTACACCGCTTCCGGCACCGCATGCGGAATTGTTTACGCCGACGAAAAAAGGCCACTGTTCACCGAGGGGTCACAGTTTACGCGGCTCGTTGAACATCGAGCGAAAGAAGTGGCGAGCTATTGGCAACAGTTGACGAACCACCGTTCACGGGCAGGCAGCCAAAAATTTGATCGAAGCAGAAGCCTGGTCGTAAACTGCTGCAAAAAAAGTAGGCGAGCGCCAAACGGAGGCTCGCCTACCGGAGGGGAGAGAAGGCACCGCAAAAACTTAATAAGCACGGAGAAACGATTGAATTGTCTCTCTCGCACTACTGATAAACAATATAAACCCGATTTCCAAATGTTGCAAGAATTTCCGCTTTTTCTTGGCGCTATTTGCCCCACCATGTGCGAACGTATACGCTGATCAATTTGCCTGTTTGCTGTCGGTCTACGAAAATACGTTCCGGTAACAGTGGCCGGCAACCGGAACCGTGTGCACAGGAGTAAACGTAATTGATTATTACCATTGATGGACCGGCAGGATCGGGAAAATCGGCGGCGGCTGAACTTTTGGCACGACGTCTTAGCACGCGGCATCTGGATACCGGAGCGATGTATCGGTCCGTGGCCTTACAAGCCTTAAACCATGGGTTCTCCACCGAAAACTCGGATCCGAAGGTTATCGGACAATTAGCCTCGGCCATGAATCTGACCTTCGATTGGCGTACGCATCCCGCCAAGATCCTGCTGGATGGAATGGATGTTTCCAGCGATATTCGCAAGCCCGCAGTTACAGCCATGGTATATCTTGCGGCGGATAATACCGCGGTACGCACCGAGTTGGTGCGTCGGCAGCGCGCGGTGGCCGCCGAATCCGACTCTCTGGTTACCGAAGGGCGCGATCAGGGAACGCTGGTATTTCCCGATGCTGATTTTAAGTTTTATCTTGACGCGGACATTCAAGAGCGGGCCAGAAGAAGGTTGGATGAGCTGACGCGAAAGGGTATTGTAATAGATGCGCAGGCAGTTCTGGCGGATATGGAAATCCGTGACCAGCGCGATAGGAATCGGGACGTTGGGGCGCTGAAATTAGCCCCAGACGCCATCGTCGTGGATACCACCGCGATGACGCTGCCGGAAGTCGTTGATACGATGATCAGAATCATAGGAAAGCAAAGCCATGGCTGATACGCCGATATTATCATCCCCGCAATCGGAAAGTCCGATCTCCACGCCGGCGTCGGCGCAGATCACATTGCTGGATCAGGCCATGCCGACACCAGCGCAGCGGGTTGAGTACACGTACCGTGGCGAAGGAACCGGATGGCTGCAGATATTTCTTTGGACCCTGGGGAAGGTTTTTTTGCAATTCTTCAGTGTGCTGTGCTTTCATGTGCGGGTGGCCGGACGGGAAAATGTCCCGGCACGGGGAGCGGCGCTGCTGGTAACCAACCATCAAAGCATGTTGGATCCGTGGATGATTGGTATAGCGCTTAAGCGGCAAATTCATTTCATGGCCCGCGAAAGTTTGTTCAAAGGCGGTTTAGGACAATATATTTTTGAAACCACCAATGCCTTTCCGGTACGCCGCGGCCGGGCCGATTCCACCGCGGTGCGCGAGGCGATCCGGCGACTGAACTGCGGCTTCCTGCTGAATTTATTTCCTGAAGCCACGCGCACTGCCGATGGCACCATCGGCCCGATCGCGTCCGGCGTGGCCATTATTGTGCATCGGGCGAAGGTGCCGGTGATTCCGGTGGTCATTGACGGCGCATTTGAGGCCTGGCCGCGGGATCGTAAGTTTTTCCGTTACCGCGGAATCCGTGTACGTTATGGCAAACCTATTGCATACGAAGAAATTGCCAACCTATCCGCGGATGAAATCTCCGTCAGAATTAGACGCGAGCTAATTGATTTGCAAAAGAAACTTAAATCCGTCCACGCCGCCGCTTCGGAGGCGCGATTTCAGGCCGATCTGCACGTGGGCAGAAAGCGGCTGGTGGTATCCCATGAATTGTCAGCTTGAGTTTCAGTGCCGAGATCAGTAGAGAGTTGAGCAGTAGAGCACATAAGGCTGGGACTATTATGATGCGGTCGCAAAATAAGGTACCCCCTGCGGTCTACTTACTACTTTCTCAACACCGACGACTGCCGCGCAAAACGCGCGGCAAGCACACGCGGCTAAAAGGGGGATGGGGTGTCCCGGTACGCTGGTTCGGAGGTATTGCCACACCCGAACCGACAAAACAAAATCGGCTGGGTATCCGCCGCAAATCTATTCCGCTACAATATCCTGGTAATATCAGGACCTGGAAACGCCGAGGAGTATATGCCCGCAGCCACCATTCCGTCCCCAAGCAACGCCCCTGGAACTTTTAATCCCGCCGCCCTTATTGCGCAACGGGCTCTGGATATTGATGCCTCCGGCATCCGCAAAGTTTTTGATCTGGCCGCCAAGATTAAAGATCCGATTAACCTTTCCATCGGCCAGCCGGATTTTGATGTGCCTGATCCGATTAAGGAGAAGGCCATTGCAGCCATCCGGGCCGGCAAAAATCGATACACCCCCACTCAGGGAATCGCTGAACTTATTGAACCCATTCGCCATGATGTCTGCGACACTACCGGCTGGCGCAATCCGGGCGTGTTGATTCTCTCCGGAACATCGGGCGGCATCATGCTGGCAATGTTTTCAACGCTGAATCTCGGTGATGAAGTGCTTTTTCTGGACCCGTACTTTGTCATGTATAAACATCTTCCCCGACTCATTGGTGCCGTGCCTGTGCCCGTGGACAGCTATCCGGATTTTCGCCTGCACCCTGAACGCATTGAAGCCGCCATTACGCCGCGCACGAAAATGCTGATTTTATGTTCACCCAACAATCCCACCGGGATCGCGTTGACACCGGTGGAATTGCAGGCTGCTGCCGCTATCGCTAAAAAACATAACCTGCTGGTGCTAAGCGATGAAATTTATGACGCCTTCTGTTATCAGAAGCATCACAGCATTGCCCCTCTCCTGCCGGAACAGTGCATTTTACTTAAGGGATATTCCAAAACCTACGCCATGACCGGCTGGCGGCTGGGTTATGCCGCCGGCCCGAAGGCCATTATTGAACAGATGACAAAATTACAGCAATATACATTTGTTTGTGCACCCGCTCCGGCCCAATATGCGGCCCTGGAGCTGCTGCATACCGGATCGGTGAATATGACCAGCCATATTGATGACTATCGGCGCAAGCGCGATCGGATCGTTTCCGGCTTGTCCGGGAATTTTGCCATCAATCAGCCGGATGGGGCTTTTTATGCGTTTCCAAAAGTTCCAGGCAAACTCACCGCAACGGAATTTGTAAATCGGGCGGTGGCCAATAATGTTCTGGTTATACCGGGGCATGTATTCAGCGGACGCGATACGCATTTCCGCCTCAGCTACGCCGCCGGCGATCAAACCATTGAACGCGGAATCGCAGCACTGAACCAATTGGCTCAAGACATTACATCCGAATCGCGCTGATCAGCCATTCACAAAC